>JACPTI010000066.1:0-7334 GCA_016192845.1 Acidobacteriota bacterium | reverse complement strand
TCGAACAGCCGCTGGATGTCCCGATTGAGCAGGGGACGCTGCTTGGGCTGGCCGCCGGCATACGGCCGGTACTGCAGATGTCCGCGGTCGACGACTACGTGCTTCGTATAGGTAGGGCGGGCGCCTGCCTCCGGATTCGCCGTGCTGAAAAAGGCGAGCAGCACGCCCTCGGGCCTCAACACGCGTTCGAGCTGTCTTGCGAGCCGCTTTGCCGCGGGCCAGGTCAGGTAGTCGAAGATGTCCCAGCAGAGGATGCCGTCGATCGTTTCGGAGTCCTGCGGAAAGCGCCTGTCGAAGAACGCGGGAAGCTCGTCGAGCTTCCCCTCGGCCACGTGCCGGTCGATGTCCTTCGACAGATCCTCCACGAGGATCTTGCACCCTACCTCCTCGCCGAAGAACGTCACGTTCGTGCCGACGACCGGGCCAAGGTCGAGCAGGATGGGCTGCGGGCGGCCGGCGAGCCCCGCCAGGAACCGACCCAGGATTTTCGTGGGATGAACGGGCCCGTCGCCGCCATTGTGGTCCTCCTTGCGACGACGGGCGAATAGATCGGAAAGAGCCACGGCAATTTGTGATTCGTGATTGGTGATTTGCGATTTGTGATCGAGCCAAATCCCCAATTCAAATCACGAATCACAAATCGCGAATGGACTAGCGCGCAGCCGGCTGCGCCACCTGCGCCGCGGGGCTCTGCGTCTGCGCGGCCGGCATTGGAGCGGGCGCGGGGCGCGGCTGGGCGGCCGGCTGCGGCGCGCCCTTGCGCTGCATGTCGACGCTGCCGCGGAAATGCGCGCCGTCGGCAATCGCCACGCGCGGGGAGACGATGTCGCCGTCGACCGAGCCGCCGTCGCGGATCTCCACCTTCTCGGTCGCGGTGATGTTGCCGTTCAGCTCGCCCTGCACGATCAGCGTTTTGGCGAATACCTGCGCCTTGATCTTCCCGTTCGGGCCGATCGTCAGCACGTTCTCCTTCAGCTCGATCTTGCCCTCGACCTGCCCCTCGATCGTGAGGTCCTCGCTGCCGCTCAGCTCACCTTTGATGACGACCGACTTGCCGATGTTCACGATCTCCCTCCCGTGGTGCCGCGGCTCGGGCGGCGATGCCGACAGGGTGCCGCCAAGCTGACTCTGGACGGCCGATCCGGTCGAGGTCGCCGGACCGCTCGTCGGTTTCACTGCCTCGTCACGTTTCCACATGTCACGTCCTCCACCCCGAAGGGCCTGAATACGGGCGTCACGATCCGATGCCGTGACTCAGGGGGTCCGCCTCGGCCGGCGCCCACAGAGTATATCGGCGCGAAGAAATCAAAGTCTAGCCGCCTTCGCGTTGCTCGGGCAGCCTTGCCGAAGCAAGCAGAGGCGGGCCCTTTTATTGCTGGGACTTGGCGCGAATGCTACGATGCCACAAGAGGCACTCCGTGCAGCGCGTCTATCTGGATCATAACGCGACAACTCCCCTGCACCCGGCCGTGGCGGACGCGATGGTCCGGGTGTTGCGGGACGAGTTCGGCAACCCGTCGAGCGTCCACCATTTCGGCCAGCGCGCCAAGGCCGCCGTCGACGAGGCGCGCAGCGCGGTGGCGGCGCTCCTCGGCGCCGATCCCGGAGACGTCGTGTTCACGAGCGGTGGCACCGAAAGCGACAACCTCGCGATCCGCGGCGCCGCCGAGGCGCTCGAGCGGACCGGCAAGCGCCACCTCGTCGCCAGCGCCATCGAGCACGAGGCGGTGCTCAACACGCTCAAGGCGCTCGCGCGGCGCGGCTGGACGACCACGCTCCTCCTGGTGGACGAGACCGGCATTGTGTCGCCCGACGCTCTCCGGGCGGCGCTCACGGATGAGACGGCGCTCGTCTCGGTCATGCACGCCAACAACGAGATCGGTACCGTGCAGCCGATTGCCGAGCTGGCCCGCCTGGCGCACGACTGCGGCGCGCTGTTTCACACCGACGCCGTGCAGTCGGCCGGGAAAATTCCCATCGACGTCAAGGCGCTCGGCGTGGACCTGCTCTCGATCTCCGCCCACAAGTTCTACGGGCCGAAGGGCGCGGGCGCCCTCTGGATCCGCCGGGGCCTGCGCCTGCTGCCTGCGCTGACCGGCGGCAAGCAGGAGCGCAATCGCCGCGCCGGCACCGAGAACGTCGCCGGCATCGTCGGCATGGGGGCGGCGGCGGCCGTGGCCCGATCGAAGATGGCCGAGGAGGCGGCGCGCCTGGCGGCGCTGCGCGATCGGCTGGAGGACGGCGTTCTCGGCGCCGTGCCCGGGACGGCGATCAACGGCGCCCGGACGCCGCGCGTACCGAACACGACCAACATCAGCTTCGACCGGGTCGAGGCGGAGTCGCTCCTGATTGCGCTGGATCTCGAGGGGATTGCGGTCTCCACCGGCTCGGCCTGCTCCTCGGGAACGCTGGAGCCGTCGCACGTGCTCAAGGCGATGGGGTTCCCGCCGCACCGGACGCAGAACTCCATCCGCTTCAGCCTCGGCGCGGCAAACACCGACGTGGACATCGATCAGGTGATCGCGGTCCTTCCAGGGACCGTCGAGAAGCTTCGCACGCTGACCCGCACCCCCGCGCGCGTGTGATATGCGTATCGTTGTCGCCATGTCGGGCGGCGTCGATTCGTCGGTCGCCGCGGCGCTGCTGGCCGAGGAGGGCCATGAGGTCGTCGGTCTGTCGATGCAGCTGTACGACCAGCGCGGCGACCAGACGTTCGGCAGCTGCTGCACGCTCGACGACCTGCACGACGCACGCCGCGTCGCGAGCGCGCTCGGCATCCCGCACTACATCCTGAACTTCGAGCGCCGGTTCCAAGAGACCGTCATCTCGAACTTCGTGCGGGAGTACGCTGCCGGACGCACGCCGCTTCCCTGCGCGCACTGCAACAGCGATCTGAAGTTCACGACCCTCCTCGACCGGGCGCGCGCGCTCGGCGCCGAGCAGGTGGCCACGGGCCACTACGCGCGCGTCGATCGGAGCTGGAACGGCCGCTGGCTGCTCAGGCGCAGCGCCGACCCGGACAAGGACCAGTCGTACTTCCTCTTTGCGCTGACGCAGGAGCAACTGGCCTGCGCGACCTTTCCGGTCGGGGGGCTCTCGAAGCCGGAGGTGCGCGCCCAGGCGCGCCGGCTCGGGCTTCAGGTGGCGGAGAAGCCCGACAGCCAGGAGATCTGCTTCCTGCCGCGCGGTGGGTACGCCGCGTTCGTGGCGAAGGAGGCGCCCCAGGTGGCGCAGCGCGGCGCGATCGTCGACCGGCAGGGGCGCGTCCTTGGCAGCCACGACGGCATCCACCGGTTTACCGTCGGCCAGCGGAAGGGGCTCGGCATCGCCGCGCCCGCGCCGCTCTACGTTCTGCGGATTGATGCGCCGACCGGAACCGTCACCGTCGGTCCGCGGTCGGCGCTCGAGCAGACGACTCTCACGGCGTCGGGCGT
Source organism: Acidobacteriota bacterium (assembly GCA_016192845.1). Classification (GTDB taxonomy): domain Bacteria; phylum Acidobacteriota; class Vicinamibacteria; order Vicinamibacterales; family UBA2999; genus MELF01. The sequence continues at coordinate 3,900 of JACPTI010000066.1, read as the reverse complement.
GAACTGGATTTCGGTGGAGCCGCCCGGCTCATGGCTGGCCGCCGCCGCGCAGATCCGGCACCGGCATCGCGCCGCCCCCGGACGCGTGCGCGCGCTCGAGGGGAACCGGGCCGAGTTCGTCTTCGCGCAGCCGCAGCCCGCCGTGACGCCCGGCCAGGCCGTCGTCTTCTACGACGGCGACCTCGTCGGCGGAGGCGGCTGGATCGAGTAGACATGGCAGCCCGACCCTGAGGGAGAAACCCTCAACGGCCTCAACATCGGCGGCGGCCGGTCCGCCCTTATGAGCGCCGCTGGAGGCATTTGAGCAGCTGGATTTGGCCGGCGTGATACACGTCATGGGCCGCGATCCCGGACAGCAGCGCGAAGGCGCTGACGGTGCTGCCGGCCCGCGGGCGTCTGAGATCCGCGGGAGACAGTTTCGCGACCGCGTCGCGCAGAGACCGGTGCATGCGATCGAGCAGCGCCACATCCTCCCGCCAGGCGCGTTCGTCGGCGACGCCGCCGCGCGCAAACCAGTTCGACCCCGTCAGTGGCAACGAACCGCGCCGCGCGCCGGTCAGCCGGCGCAGCGCGGCGTACTTCCAGTACGCGGCGTGGACGACGAGCTCCCAGATATTGTGCCGCCGCGGCGACGGCCGCCACGCCGCTTGCCGCGCGGTGAGGCCCCGGATCGATCCACGCAGGTTCGTCCCGTGCCACGAGCGCCGGTTGTAGGCGGCATCGATGACAGCCAGCAGGCGCCGGACATCGGGAGACATCCTATACAAGGGGTCAGACCCCGGTGAAGGGGAGACTCAAGGTTTTCGAGCATTCGAGCACAGGTAAACCTTGAGTCTCCCCTTCACCGGGGTCTGACCCCTTCTCGCGCTTCGACCGACCGCGGCGCGCCGATGGCCTCGGCGTGCTCCGGCATCCCTTCCAGGTACCGCTCGGCATCGATCGCGGCCATGCAGCCGGAGCCGGCGGCGGTCACCGCCTGCCGGTAGACGTGGTCTTGGACGTCGCCGGCGGCAAAGACGCCGGGCACGCTCGTACGCGTCCCCTGCCGCGTGACGATGTAGCCGTTGGCGTCGAGCTCGAGCTGCCCCTTGAAGAGCGCGGTGTTGGGCGTGTGGCCGATGGCGATGAAGACGCCGTCGAGCGGCAGCTCGCGGGTCTGTCCGGTCTTGACGTTGCGGACGACGATGCCGGTGACCTCGCCGCGGCCGACGTCTTTGACCTCGACGACCTCGGAGTCCCAGACGAACTCGATCTTCGGGTTCGCGAACGCCTTGTCCTGCATGATCTTCGAGGCACGCAGCGCGTCGCGGCGATGAACGACGGTGACCTTCGAGGCGAACTTCGTGAGGTAGATCGCCTCTTCCATCGCGGAGTCGCCGCCCCCGATCACCGCGATCGGCTTCCCGCGGAAGAAGTAGCCGTCGCAGGTGGCGCAGGTCGACACGCCGTGTCCCGCGAGCTTGCGATCGGAGCCGAGTTCCAGCCACCGCGCCGACGCGCCGGTCGCGATGATGAGCGCATCGGTCGTGATCCGGCGCGTCGAGTCAAGGACGAGCGAGAACGGGCGCTGGCGGAGGTCGACGGCGGTCACGTTCCCCTCGAGCGCCTCGGTGCCGAAGCGCAGCGCCTGCGCACGCATTTCGGCCATCAGATCCGGCCCCATGATGCCGTCGCGATACCCGGGCCAGTTCTCGACCATCGTCGTCAGCATCAGCTGACCGCCGGCCTCCAGCCCTTCGACGAGCAGCGGCTTCAGATTCGCGCGTGCCGCGTAGAGCGCCGCGGTCAGCCCGGCGGGCCCCGACCCGATGATGACAACGCGATGGTCGGCCACAGTGGTCATTTCTGATTTATGATTCGTGATTTGTGATTTGTGATTTGGTCCAATCATCAATCGGTAATCGCAAATCGCAAATCGCTACAGGTGTTTGTCGATCATGCGCGCGATGTCTTCCTTCGGCGCGAGGCCGACCAGCGTCTCGGCGAGCTGTCCGTTCTTGAAGAGCAGCAGCGTCGGGATGCCGCGGATCATGAAGCGTCCGGGGATGTTCGGGTTCTCGTCCACGTTCAGCTTGGCAATCGTGGCGCGTCCCGCGTACTCGCCCGCGAGCTGCTCGACGATTGGCGCGATCCGCCGGCACGGCCCGCACCACTCGGCCCAGAAGTCGACCAACGTCACGCCGTTCCGGATCTCCTGATCGAAATTGCTGTCGGTGAGGGTCTTCAGTTTGTCCGAGGCCATGTCCTTCTCTCTTTACAGGTTACTTACTTATTGTCAGCTCTTTCGTAGAGCTCTGCATACTGCCGTGCCGACGAGTCCCACGAAAAGTCCTGGCCCATGCCGGCGGCCTGGATCCGCCGCCAGGCCGGCCGGTTTCGATACATGTCGAGTGCCCGGCGGAGGGCCGCCAGCAGCGCCCGGGGGGAGTACTCGTCGAAGGTGAACCCCGTCCCTTCGCCGGTGGCGGGGTCGACGTTCCGGACCGTGTCGTACAGGCCTCCCGTGGCGCGCACCACCGGGACGGTTCCGTAGCGCAGGCTGTACATCTGATTGAGCCCGCAGGGCTCGAAGCGCGAGGGCATCAAGAACAGATCGGCGCCGGCCTCGATGCGGTGGGCCATCGCCTCGTCAAAGCCGATGCTGACGGCAATCCGCCCCGGATGGCGCGCCGCCAGATTCCGCCACAGCTCCTCATATCGCCGCTCGCCGGCGCCGAGCAGGACAAACGACGCGTCGAGCCGCGGCAGCTCGTCGCCGAGCTCCGCCAGCAGATCGAACCCCTTCTGGTCGACCAGCCGCGAGATCATCCCCACGAGCGGTCGGCGTCGGTCCTCGTCGTCGGCCGGCAACCCCACCAGCTCCAGCACCAGCCGCTTTGCCGCGTCTTTCCCGTCGAGCCTCGACGCGCCGTAGGGGACAGGCAGGCAGGGGTCCCGCGCCGGATCCCACTCATCGTAATCGATCCCGTTCAGGATGCCGATCAGGTCGGCCGAACGGCTCCGCAGAATGCCGTCGAACCCGAAGCCGAACTCGGGCGTCTGGATTTCGCGGGCATACTGCGGGCTGACAGTCGTAATGCGGCTGCTGAACACGATTCCGGCCTTCAGAAAACTGATCCGTCCCCAGTACTCGATCGCGTCGACGTGCATCAGCTCCCACTCGAGGCCGAGCCGCGGCAGCCAGCTTGCCTCGAACAGCCCCTGATACGCGAGGTTGTGAATCGTGAGGACCGCGGGCACGCGCCGGAACGCCGCGGCGCCGGCCAGCGTGTGCCGCAGCAGCAGCGGGACGAGGCCCGCCTGCCAGTCGTGTGCGTGGACGACCGTATAGCGCTCGCCCGTCCCGGCGACCCACTCGAGCGCCGCCCGCGCCAGAAAGGCAAACCGCGCCGCGTTGTCCCCATAGTCATCATTGCCGACGCCGTACAGGTACTCCCGATCGAAGTACGGCGGATGGCCGACGAAGAGCGTCCGCACGCCGGCCTCGGTGATCGCATAGATATCGGCGTCGGCGATGCTCGTGCCCAGCGGAACCGCCACGCGGGCGACCCGGTCGCCGCCCGTGATCCCGCGATACCGAGGGATCACGACGTCAACCGCGTGGCCGAGCCGCACCAGCGCGCGCGGCAGCGCCGAGGCGACATCCGCGAGCCCGCCGGTCTTCGCGTAGGGTGTCGCCTCGGAGGCGACCATCAGGATGCGCACGGCCCAACGGTATCAAGTCACAAGTCACAAGTCACAAGTCACAAGGCTCACAATTGAGCCTGCCCCGGTTTCGTGGAGAGGTGAGCGCTTTCGGTCTTCTCCTCCAGGCATGACGAGGATGAGGCCCTGTGGAAGCTTGTGGAAACCGTTTTGTGGTTTCCGAGGAGCTGTGGGCGCGTTCTGTGCGTCCACAGC
>JACPTI010000065.1 GCA_016192845.1 Acidobacteriota bacterium | reverse complement strand
TCCTGCTGCAGGACGCCGAACGCGCCATGCGCGAGCTGGGCGACGTGGGGCTCACCACGCGCGAGGCGTGCGGCAACTCCATCCGCAACATCACGGCCTGCCCGTACGCCGGCATCGCGCACGACGAGGTCTTCGACGTGACGCCGTATGCCGAGGCGCTCACGAGGTATTTCCTCCGGCATCCGCTCGCCGGGTGCCTGCCGCGCAAGTTCAAGATTGCGTTCGAGGGGTGCCCGCAGGACCACGCGATGGCGTCGATCCACGACATCGGGTGGTACGCGCGCACGTCCGACGGGCAGCGCGGGTTCCGGGTGACGATCGGCGGCGGCACCTCCATCCTGCCGACCTCCGGCGGGCTGGTCTACGACTTCATGCCGGCCGACCAGATGCTCGAGGTGGCCGAGGCCATCGTCCGCGTGTACCACCGGTTCGGCGACTACGAGCATCGGCAGCGTAACCGGATGAAGTTCATGATCCGGCAGCTCGGCTGGGAGCGGTGGCGCAAGGAGTTCGAGCAGGCGCTCGCCGGGGTCCGCGCCGAGGGCGGTGTGCCCTTCAGCTCCGATGCGGCCGCGGCGGAGGTCGAGGAGGCGCCGGACTGGACCCCGGCGCCGGCGCCGGCGGTCGACGAGGTGAAGCGGAAGGCGGCGAGCGTGGAGGTACACGGGCCGGGCGTCATGCCGGGAAGCGTCAAGCTCCAGACCTTCTCGGATGCGTACCTCACCTGGATGCACACCAACGTCGGGCTGCAGCGGCAGGCGGGGTTCGTGCACGTGACGGTGCGGCTGACGCTCGGCGACGTGACCGCCGGCCAGATGGAGGTGCTCGCCGACCTGGCGGAGGCGTACGGCGACGGCACCGCCCGTTTCACGATCGGGCAGAACGTGCTGTTCCGCTGGGTGAAGGTCGGCGCGCTGCAGGAGCTCTACCAGCGGCTCCAGGCGGCCGGCCTCGGCGCCGCCGGCGCGAACACGGTGGCGGACGTCGTGAGCTGCCCCGGCGCGGAAAGCTGCCGGCTGGCCGTGACGCAGTCACGCGGCCTTGGACGTGTGCTGACGGAATATCTCGATCGGCATCCCGAGTTCGTTGCGCTCGTCCACGAGGGCGACATCAAGATCAGCGGCTGCCCGAACGGCTGCGGTCAGCACCACATCGCGGCGATCGGCTTCCAGGGGAGCGTCCGCAAAGTGGGCGACCGGGCGCTGCCGCAGTACTTCGTGCTGGTGGGTGGCGGAAGCACCGAGTCGGGCGCGGCGTTCGGCCGGGTGGTCTCGAAGATCCCCGTCCGCCGGCTCACGACCGCCATCGATCGGCTGTTGACGCTCTACCAGGAGCGGCGGACGCCGGGCGAGTCGCTCGGCGCGTTCTTCCGGCGCATCCCGGCCGCGATTGCGACCGATGCGCTGAAAGATCTGGCGGAACTGCGCCAGGACGAGGCGACTGCGGACGACTGGATCGACCTCGGCGAGACGCACACGTTCGAAACCGTCGTCATGGACGGCGAGTGCGCCTCTTAGTAGGCAGTAGGCAGTAGGCAGTAGGCGGTGGCAGTAGGCAGTGGGCAGCAAAAGCAGTCCTGCCTCTGCTTACTGCCTACCGCCTACTACCGAGTGGCACGCCTCTTGGACCTCGCCACCTCATGCGCATCACAGATCGCCGACGTGGTGGAAGCAGGGAACTGAAGAGGGACCAGCAAATACGGCGTGAAGTCCTGGACGAGATAGGGTCGGAAATCGTTCAGGAGCACGCCGCCACCCATTACCGCAATCCCAACCGCGACCAGGCGCGGGGCGACTGGGATCGGTCTCGCCGGCGCACCGACGCCGGCAGCTGCCGCGAGCCCTAGCGTTCGCGATACCGCTCGATGCGCTTGTCGTCCTCCGGGCGCGGCGCCTGCTCCCGCGCCGGCTCCGCGCGTTCGCGCTCGGAGTCGGCCGGCTGCTCCTGGCGCGGGACCGGCGGCGTCGAGATGCGCTCAGGTTCGGGCGGCGTGGGTGTCGGCATGTGTGTCGCGACATGCATTATGCGCACCATCGCACCCTCGCATCATCGCATCGTCGCACCCTCCCTATAATCGCTCCGTGGCCAAGTTCGAGTCGCTCGACCCGGAAATCCGCGGCGTCCTCGGGAAAAAAGTCAGCGAGCTCGGACTGCGCGTCGAAGGGTCCCCGGTCGAAGGGTACGTCCGGCAGCTGTATACGGGGGTGCCGCGCGCGATCGTCCGCGGGTTGATCGACTCGATCTGCCGCACGTGCGAGCGGATGAAGCTATGGGGCGAGCGGGGCGAGGAAGCGCGCTATCTCGTGGAGATCACGGCGCTGGCGACGACGCTCGCGATGAATTTTCTCACGCGGGGGCGATTCGAAACCTAGCTGGTAGCTGGTAGCCGGTAGGTGGTAGCAGTTGGTAGTAGCAGTTGGTAGTTGGTAGTCTGTAATTTGTAGTTGATACTACCGGCTAGCGGCACCGGCTACCAGCTCCAGCTACCGGCTACGAGCTACCGGCTGATTCAGGCATGGGCAAGCTGAAGATCGTCGTACTCTACGATCGCGTCCTCGTCGACGAGAGCGAGGAGCAGGCCGGCGACCGCGCGCCCGTCGTCCGCACTCTCGACAAGAAAGAGGTGGAGGAGGAGGTCGCCGAGGCGCTGACGAAGCTCGGACACGAGCCGGTGATGTACGAGCTGGACGGGACGCAGAAGAGCTTGCTCGGGCTCGCCCGCGTCGACTGCGATCTCGTGTTCAATCTCGCCGACTCGTTTGCCGACGACGACACCGCCGATTTCAAAATTGCGGCGTTCCTGGACCTGGTGGGGAAGAAGTACACAGGTTCAGGGGCGCACGGCCTGATGCTGGCGCAGGACAAGGCGACGGCGAAGAAGATCTTCGCGTTCCACGGCATCCACACGCCGACGTTTGCCAAGTGCTACCGGGGAAGGCTCGACTTCTCGCACGACCTCCAGTTCCCGGTCATCGTGAAGCCGGCGCGGGAAGACGGGTCGATCGGCATCGAGTTCAGCGCGGTCGTCAACTCCATTCGTGAGCTGATGGAGCGGATGGACTGGCTGCACACGCATTTCGACTCGCCGGTGCTCATCGAGGAGTACATCGAGGGGCGGGAGATGTACGTCGGCATCATCGGGAATGACAAGCCCGAGGCGCTGCCCATCATCGAGCTCGATCTGTCCAAGCTGCCGCAAGGGATTCCCCGGATTGCCGCGGCGGAGGTGAAGTGGGGGAAGGGTACCCGCGCGTACCGCGACACGAAATCCGCTGTCGCCACGGACCTGGCCGACGAGACGGTCCAGCAGTTGTATCAGACGGCTCTTGCTGCGTATCAGGCGCTCGAGCTGCGCGACTACGGCCGCGTCGATATGCGGTTGCAGCCGGACGGCCGCGTGCACGTCATCGAGGTGAATCCGAACCCGTGGCTGGCCTCACGCGCCGAGTTCGCCATGGCCGCGCGGAAGTCGGGGCGCACCTACACGCAGCTGATCGAGGAGATCGTCGAGCTCGCGCTCGCGAGAGCGTGACGCCTCAGTCGATTTCCCACAGATACAGCGTCCGCGACTGGCCGTCGGCGCTCCTGAAGACGTCCACCCGATCCGGCTCCCAGTCCCCCATCGGAAAGTTGTGCGAGATGATGCGCGCGCCGCGGCGGAGTTGCGTGATGAGGCGGGGGCGCAGCTGCACGTTCAGCGCGGACACGAGGTAGAGCGTGACCACCGTCGCCTCGGAGACGTCGGTCTCGCGCGCGTCCTCGACGCGGAACGTCACCAGGTGCTCGACACCCGCGCGGCGGGCGTTCTGCCGTGCCTCCTCGATGCGCGCCGGGTCGATGTCGACGCCGACGCCCCGTGCGCCGTACGTGCGGGCTGCCGCGATGACAATCCGGCCGTCGCCGCACCCCAGGTCGTACACCACGTCGGTGGCGCTCACCCGCGCCAGCGCCAGCATCCGATTCACGACGTCGGGCGGCGTCGCCACGAACGGGGCGCGGGCGCTCTGCACGGCAAGCCCGAGCGCCAGCGCCGAGGTGACCATGAGATGGGGCATCCGTCGATTGTAGACAGGGGGCAGGCCCCGGTGACGGGTGTAGACGGGGTCAGACCCCGGTGACGGGTCGTACGGGGGTCTGACCCCCTATACGACCCGACTCAAGGTTGCCGATGGGCCGTCCCGCAACTGGTCGGATCTCCAACGAGTTACCGTCACAGCTCGTCGGTTTCCAACTGTCCGGAACCGAGCGGGCAATGGGCCAACAGGCGGGGCGAACTGCACAAAACGGCCGTTTTTTGGCCAATTTTCGTTGATCGGGGCCCTCCCCGTGCGCTATACTTGTGGGTGCTGTTCCCGGAGCGAGACCGGTCCTACCACCAACCTTCCAACGGGGGAAACGTGACATTCCAGGTCGGCGACAAGGTCATCTACCCGAATCACGGGCTCGGTATCGTTGAACGGATCGAAGAGAAAACCATTCTGGGTACCACCTGCGGCTTCTTTCACCTGCGCATTGTCTCGAACGACACGACGGTTCTGGTGCCGGTGTCCAACGTCGAGGGCGTCGGTCTGCGCAAGGCCATCAGTGACGAGGAAGTCGTGCGGCTGTTCACGCTCCTGAGCGACGGCAAGATCGACAACCATCAGAACTGGAAAGGGCGCTTCAAGGACAATTCCGACAAGATGCGGACCGGCTCCATCTACGACATGGCCGACGTGCTCAAGAGCCTCACCTTCCTGAGCAAGTCGAAGAGCCTGTCGTTCCGCGAGAAGCGGATGCTCGACCGCGCCCGGGCGCTCATCGTGTCGGAGGTGTCGGAGGTCGTGCGCGAGAAGTCGGCGGAGGTCGAGGAGAAGGTCGACCGCGCGCTCGAAAGGTGCTTCATGGTGAAGGCGCGCAACATGGCCCGCGCCTCCGCACGCGCCAAGGTGGCCAAGGCCGTCAAGGCGACCGTCATCGCCGCCCCGCGGCGGGCCGCCCGCGCCTCGTAAGCTTCACCCATCAGCCTGCTTCGCCCGCCCGGGGGGCGCGTCCCCCGGGCGATTTTTTTGTACATTGACGCCTCTACGTATTACGAATTGACGAATTTCACATCGCCCCGTTCAATTCGTAAATCCGTCAACTCGTAAAGTTCGATGCGCGAAACCCTCGTTGCCCTCCGCTCTGTCGTCACCTACGTGGCGATCCTGGCCTATATCGCCGTGGCGGGACCGCTCGGGTTCTTCATCGCGGTCGTGCTCCGGTGGAAGCGCGGCCTGTACACTCTGGGACATGCGGGCGTCTGGCTGGCGCTGGCGCTCGCGGGCATCCGCTACCGCGTCGTCGGCCGGGAGCACGTGCCGCCGACCGCGGTCATCTTCTGCTCCAACCACGAGAGCAACGTCGACCCGCCGGTGCTCTTCCGCGCCCTCCACCGGCAGTTGCACATCCTCTACAAGGCGGAGCTGCACAAATTCCCGATCATGGGAATCGTCTTCGACGCCGGAGGCTTTGTGCCGATCGAGCGAAGTGACCGCGAGAAGGCCATGGGGTCGATCGGCAGGGGCACCCAGTCGCTCCGGGCCGGCAACTCGTTCCTCATCTTCCCGGAGGGAACCCGCAGCCGTACCGGAGAACTCCTGCCGTTCAAGAAGGGGGGGTTCATCATGGCGATCCAGGCGCAGGTGCCGATCGTCCCAGTCGCCGTCCAGGGCGGACGGGCGGCTATGCGGAAGGGGAGTGCCTTCGTCCGGCCGGTGCGCGTCAGCGTGCGGATTGGCGCGCCGATCCCGACCGCTGGGCTGACGCTCGACGACCGGGACGAGCTGATCGAGCGGGTGCGCGCGGCGGTCGAAGATCTCCGGCGTCAGGGATCGCTCTGGGACACACAGTCCGGCTGAAGCCGGGACACTGGATCCGGCTAAAGCCGGAAGCTACGTAGGTCTGGCTGAATTCAGTTGCCGGCGACCGAGAACGTCAGCGTCCAGGGGCGAACGGGCGCGCCGTCAAACGTCCGGATGCCGTCGAGCAGCTCGACGTGGACGGTGCGGAACGCCTCCAGCGGGGTGGCGAAGCGGATCTCGAGCGCGCGCGTCGCCGCGTCGTACGCAAAGGTGAATCGCGGCGGTGGCAGGCCGTCGCCGCCCGGGGCGGCGCCGACGTAGGCCACCCGGACGCGGTCGGTCAGCGACGCCGGATTGATCCCGCGCGAAAACTGCACGCGGACGCGGCTGACAGCGGGCACGTCGACCTCGCCTTCGGTCGGCGAGCTGAAGACGATCTCTCCGGGCTCGGCGGGCGGCGCCGGCGGCGGCGCCTCCTCTTCCACCTGCGGCGCCTCGGGTGCCTCCGTCGCCGCGAGGGCTGTCCCCGTCACCGTGACCAGCCCGCGCTCGAGCGACACCGTGCCGCTCACCTGCAGCCATCGCCCGGTGTCGACGCGGGCATCGACCGACAGCTCGAAGTCGCGCCCGCGCGGCCGCAGCTCCGTCACCCAGACGGCCGCGTCCGCCGATCGCAGCACGAAGTCGTAGCGGCTCTTCGCGGGCGCGCTCGGCAGGTCGCCGAAGAGATTGCGCCCCCGGAACTGTCCGACGATCGTGACTTTCTGTCCCTCGAATCGCCACGGCTGCAGCGCCAGCGCGCGCACCGACGGCGACGTCGCGAGCTGCGCGGCAGTGACGTTCGTCACGTGCAGCCCCAGCTCCTCGCCGGGCCGCGGCCACGGATCGAACTCCCGCGCGGGGGGATAGCCGGCAAGGCGCGCATCGCCCGGCTCGAGCCGGCCGACGTCGATCAGCTGACCGCGCACTTCCACCAGACCCGGAGTGGCGGTCGCGTCGTTCAGCACGACCGGAACGTCGCGCTCTCCGCCGCGCAGCACGATCTGCGTGCCGCTTTCGATGAACTCGCCATGCACCAGCACGTTCTGCAGGTGAAAGTAGCTGGGGTACTCGCGGAACGCCGCCACCGTCGTCACCCGACGGACGGGGCCCTGCGTCAGAGCATCGCCGCTCGCGACGAGTACCAGGACGGCCGCCGCCAGCGCGCGAGGAGGCCTCACAAGCTCATTCTACTTTGCGCATCGCCATCCGGGCCACGATCACGGCCAGCCCGAAGAACAGCGCCGCGCTGGCCAGCTGCCCGAGGAGCGTCTCGTCGCGGAACATTGGGAACGCCGCCCCGATCGCGGCAAACGGCGCAATGGTCCCCGTGCCCACGAGAATGGCGTAGAGGATTCCCGCGATCGACCCGCCGGCGATGAGGCCGGAGCTGAACAGGGTACCGGCGCTCACCTCGCTTTCGGCCGCCGGGCCCGTCCTGCGCTCGACCCACGCGCGGACGAGTCCGCCGACGAAAATCGGCGCGGTGGTCGCAATCGGCAGGTACAACCCTACCGCGAACGAAAGTGAATGAATGCCGCACAGCTCGAGCGTGACCGCGATGAAGATCCCGACCAGCACAAGCCCCCACGGGAGGTTCTGGTTGAGCAGACCGCGGATGATCGTCGACATCAGCGTCGCCTGGGGCGCCGGCACCGCTTCCGACCCGATCCCGAACACCTGGTGCATGTACAGCGTGGTCATGCCGATGATGAGGCCGGAGGCGAGCACGCCGATGATGAGCCCCAGCTGCTGAAAGACGGGCGTCGCGCCGACGATGTACCCGGTTTTCAGATCCTGTGACGTGGCGCCAGCGTTGGCCGCCGCGATACAGACGATGGCGCCGACGATGAGCGCAATCGGCGCGTACACGTTGCCCGTCCAGCCGAGCGCGACGAACAGCAGGCAGGTGAGGATCAATGTCGCGATGGTCATGCCCGACACGGGGTTGGATGACGAACCGATCAGTCCCGTAATGCGTGACGACACCGTGACGAAGAAGAAGCCGAAGATGAGAATGAGGATTGCGGCGAGAAAGTTGCCCTGGGTCGGCAGCCCGGGAGCCACGGCCAGGAAGATCGCGAGCGCGAGCGAACCGCCGAGGACCAGCGTCATCGGGATGTCCCGCTCCGTACGCACACTCACTCCGGCCGCGGCACCGGTGGCGGCAAAATCCCGGAGGCCTCCGCGCGCCGACGAGATAATCGTGGGGGTGGTGCGCGCCAGCGTGATGATCCCCGCCGCCAGCACGCCACCGGCGCCGATGTAGCGGATATAGGCGCTCCACAGCTGGCCCGGGTTCATTTCAGAGATGAGGAACGGACGGCCGGTCGCCGGATTCACCGCGTAGTTCGGGTGAATGGGCGGGAATGGCTCCGTCATGAACTGGCCGAGGATCGACAGCAGCGGCAACAGTCCGAGCCACGCGAGCACGCCGCCCGCCACCATGGTTCCGGCGATTCGTGGCCCGATCACGTACCCGACGCCGAGATATTCAGGCGAAATGTCGACGGCCAGCGTCGCGTTGGGAAACTGGCTCGCGCGCGGCATCGCGTAGCCGATTTCGGTGCGGAACAGATCGAACATCCAGGAGAGCGATTTCCACAGCGCGCCGACGCCGAGGCCGCCGAACACGAGCGCTGCCATCCGGCCGCCGCGCTCACCCGCCACGAGCACCTCGGCGCAGGCAGTCCCTTCGGGATAGGGCAGTACGCCGTGTTCCTTCACGATGAGCGCGCGCCGCAGCGGCACCATCATCAGCACGCCAAGAATGCCGCCCGCCACCGTCAGCATCGTGATCTGGAGGTAGTTGAAGTAGCTCGGCCCGAACGGCACCAGGAAGATCAGCGCGGGGATGGTGAAGACCACGCCCGCGGCGACCGACTCACCGGCAGACCCGATCGTCTGGACGATGTTGTTCTCGAGGATCGTCGAGCCGCCGAAGCGTTTGAGGACCGAAATCGCGAGCACGGCAATCGGAATCGACGCGCTGACCGTCAGTCCGGCGCGCAGCCCAAGGTACACGGTCGACGCCCCGAACAGCAGGCCGAACAACGCGCCGAGCAGGATGGCTCTGAGGGTGAACTCCGCCGGCGATTGCGACGGCGAGACGTATGGCTGAAAGGCGCGCGATGGCGCTGAGGGCGGAGGTGTCGTCAGTTGGGCCATGGCGCGAGATGGTAGCATTGGAGCTTGTGAATCGTCCGAACAAGCGCAGGCAGATCCCCGAACAGGTCTCCGAGCTCACCACCAACCGTTTGTCGGTCTACCTTCGGTGCCTCAACGAACTCGATGCGGCCGGCGTCCAGACGATCTCGTCGCAGGCGCTGGCCGAGCAGTTTCGTCTCAACGCAGCGCAGATCCGCAAGGATCTCGCGTACTTCGGCGAATTCGGCGTGCGCGGCGTCGGCTATTACGTCAAGGAGCTGCGGCGGCACCTGCGGCAGATCCTCGGCCTCGACCGGCGGCTGCGTGTGGTCATTATGGGAGCGGGCAATCTCGGCCTCGCGCTGGCGGACTACCCCGGGTTCCGGCAGGAAGGGTTCGACATCGCGGCGCTCTTCGACACCGCCAACGAGAAGATCGGGCACGAGTCGCGCTGCGGCGTCCCGATTTACGACGTCCGCGATCTGAAGCGGATGGCACGGCGCGAACGTTACGATATCGCCGTGATTGCCGTCCCCGCGCCGCACGCGCAGCCCGTCGTCGACCAGGTCGTCGAGGCGGGCATCAAGGCCATCCTGAACTTTTCACCGGGCGCGCTGAAGGTGCCGCCGGAGGTGAAGCTGAAGAGCGTCGATCTGACCGTCTCGCTCGAAAGCCTGTCGTTCTATCTCGCACAGGGAGACGAGGCCGGTGGGTAAGCGGCGCGCACCGTCGCACCATCGCACCATCGCACTTTCGCACGTTGATCCCCGCGGGCGTGTTCGGATGGTCGACGTCGGCGATAAGCCCGTGACAAACCGCGAGGCGGTGGCGCGCGGCGAGATCACGTTGGCGCCTGCTGCCCTGCGCCTCATTCGCCGCGGCGCGGTCGCCAAGGGCGATCCGCTGCAAGCGGCCCGGCTGGCCGGCATCATGGCGGCCAAGCAGACGGCGGCAATCATTCCACTGTGTCATCCGCTTCCGCTCACGCACGTGGGCGTGGAGCTGACGCCCACCAGACGCGGCTACCGGATCGTGGCGCGGGCGCGCACGAGCGCGCAGACCGGCGTCGAGATGGAGGCGCTCGTCGCCGTGGCGGTGGCGGCCTTGACCGTCTACGACATGGTCAAGGCCGTCGACAAGGAAATGGTCATTGGCGACATCTGCCTGGTCGAGAAGCGGGGCGGACGTTCCGGCGTCTATCGGCGTTCGGATCGTTCGAAACGTCGGTAGACGTCGATTACTTCGGCGTGCCGATCCGGTACAGGTGGCGATCGGAGCGAATGAAGATCGACCCGCCCGAAACCGCCATCGAAGCGAGGGTCGTCCCGTCGAGCTGGTTTCTTGCCAGGACGCGAAACTCTGGGCCCGGCACGATCACGGTCGTCATACCTTCTTCGCTTAGAAAATAGATGCGCCCGTCGGCGAACACCGGCGACGCGGAGTAATTTCCGCCGAGCCGCTGGAGCCAGTGCGCCGCTCCCGTCTTCGCGTCCAGAGCGGCTGCGATGCCGATGTCGCTGACAGTGTAGAGCACATCGTCCACAAGCAGCGGTGAGGGCGTCAGCGGCACTGCCCGCTGCTGCGTCCAGGCCACGTGCGTCCTGGTGACGTCGCCTGTGCCGTCGGCGCGCACCGCAATCAGGGATGGTTGCTGGAACCCGGTGGCGATGTAGACAAGCCCGTGACCAAAGACCGGACGCGGGACGTTGGAGAAGCCGTCGCGGTAGCCGACCCGCCAGATCTCTCTGCCCGACCGCGGATCGTACGCGGCCGCGCGATACGCGCCGACGCTGATGACCTGGTCCCGATCGCCGACGCGAATGACAAGCGGGGTCGAGTACGCCTGGTCCGCGGGGTAGCGGCGCGGCGTTTTCCAGCGAACCTTCCCGGTCCGCGTGTCCAGCGCGATGACGAACGCCGCATCCCAGCCGTCGCAGTTGAAAATCAACAGGTCGTCGTACACCACGGGAGATCCCCCGCTGCCGTGCTGCGACACATAGGGGAAACGCGCCTTCCAGACGATTTCGCCCCCGGTCGTGAGCGCCGCCGTGCCGTCGGCGCCGAAGTGCAGGTACACACGGTCGCCGTCGATGATGGGCGTCGGCGAGGCGTGACTGTTCTTGGCGTTCAGGAGGACCGCATTTCTGATGCGGAAGACCTCGACGTTCACCGCCTCGTGTCCGGTGTCGATATCGTAGGCCAGCGCGCGAAGCGACGCGCTGTCGCGTTCCCGGACCGCCGATGTGAGCCAGACACGGCCGCCTGCGACGACTGGAGACGACCAGCCGAGACCCGGGACCGGTGTCTTCCACATCAGGTTCCGCGACTCGCTCCATTCCAGCGGCAGACCGCGCTCGCTCGAGTGTCCCTGGCCCGTGGGGCCGCGGAACTCGGGCCAGTCTTCTGCGTGAACCGCGAAGCCAATCAGCGCGAGGAGCAGCGAGAGGGCGAGTCGACGGCCCACAACACGCGCGATTATACGCGCGCCTATGTTCGGGTCCTTCACGGCGGCCGCCCGTGCGCGGCCCGCCTGCTCGCGAATTTCGACGCGGGCCAGCGCGATCTCCTCGCGGACGAGCATCCGTAGATCCGCCAGAACCCCCTGCAGCAGGCTCCCGATCGATTCACCGTGGACGAGGTCAGGGCGTGCCATAGCACTGCACATGGAGCAAGCGGGGGACCAACTCCCAACTCCGCAACTCCCAAATCCCAAACTCCCAACTCGTCGGCTGAGCTGCGCGCCGTCTTGGAGGTGTCGTCTTGGGAGTTGGGAGGTGAAAGGGTTATTGGGAGTTGGCGTCTTGGGAGTTGGGAGTTGTCGAAGGCGGCGGTTCGATATGGATGACGACGTCGGCGAGATGCGGGAACCGCTTCATCAGCCGGTCCTTCACTGCGTGTGAGGTGCTGTGCGCCGCCTCGAGCGGCGTGCGGCCGTCGAGCCAGACGTGCAGGTCCATGAAGACATGGTCGGCCGAGCCGCGCGTCCTGATGCGGTGGCAGCCGAGGACCTCCGGCACGGACCGCACGACGGCCCGCACGTCGTCTTCGGCGATGACAGTCTGATCGCTCAGGATGCGCGACGCCTCATGGGCGATGTACCATCCGGCGCGGCCGATGAACACCGCCACGACGAGCGCCGCGAGCGGATCGAGCCACGCGTAGCCCCACCAGACGCCGAACAGGGCGGCGAGCACGGTGGCCGACGTCAGCACGTCGCTGCGAGTGTGCATCGCGTCCGCCTGCAGCACCTCGCTGTTGAGCTGCCGCGCCGCGCGCATCTCGTAGACGACGACCAGCACGTTCACGACCAGCGTCACGGCCATGACGCCGATCCCTTCGGGAAACACACGCGGCACCGTGCCAGAAACGAGGCGGTCGTACGCGGCCGCCAGCACCTGCACGAGCACGACGACCAGAAACACGAGAATGCCGAGCGAGGCCATCGTCTCGTACTTGCGATGGCCGTAGGGATGCTCCTCGTCGGGCGGGCGCCGCGCGATCGACACGCCGACCAGCGCCACCACGTTCGAGGCGGAATCGGTCAGCGAGTGGAATCCTTCGGAAAGAATCGAGACCGCCCCCGTCAGGTACCCGAGGACGATCTTGACGCCGGCGACCGCGAGGTTGAAGACGAGGACGCGGTAGAGGACCCGGACGACCTGGGTGTATCGATCTGTCAGAAGAAATGCGCGTTCGGGATCGGCCACCAGCGCAGCTGGACCTTCCCAATGATGTACTTCTTCGGCACGAACCCCCAGTGCCGGCTGTCGGAGCTGTTGTTCCGGTGATCCCCCATGACGAAGTAGTACCCCTCGGGAATCACCGACGGGCCGAAGTCGTCGTGGCTGCGGTACTCGGGCGGCACGAAGTCGTCCTGCATCGGCACGTCGTTGACGAACACGCGGCCGTCGACGATGCGCACCTGGTCGCCTTCCTCGGCGATGACCCGCTTGACGAACGACTTGTCCGGGTTCAGCGGGTAATAAAGCATGACGATATCGCCGCGCCGCGGTTCGCCCATCCGGTAGGCCAGCTTGTTGACGATGAGGCGGTCCTGATCGGCCAGCGTCGGCGCCATGCTCTGGCCTTCGACGCGCGCCACCTGGAATCCGAACGTCACGATGAGCGTGGCGTAGACCGCGGCCGAGGCGAGCGTCTTGACCCAGGCGACCGCCTCGTCCTTGAGGAGGGTCAGGCGGCGGATGATGGCCGCCCGGCGGTCGTCGATCGTGAGCCGCATGTCGGGGGTG
This sequence comes from Acidobacteriota bacterium, assembly GCA_016192845.1. Taxonomy (GTDB): domain Bacteria; phylum Acidobacteriota; class Vicinamibacteria; order Vicinamibacterales; family UBA2999; genus MELF01. The sequence goes on along the minus strand of JACPTI010000065.1, from coordinate 52,244 downwards.
AACCCCGTCTCGGCGGCCGCCACGAGCACCGGTTCCCCGGGGGGCTCGGCAAGCGTCAGAGCTTCAGGTACTCCCGGAGCCGTTTGGTCTGCGCCCGGCTGACCGGTATCTCCGTTCCCTTCGCGTCCTTCATCCGAAGGATGTAGTTCCTGCTGAACCAAGGGACTATCTCCTTGATCTTGTTGATGTTGACCAGGTGCGAGCGGTGGACGCGCCAGAACACCTCCGGGTCGAGGCGCGCCTGCAGTTCGTCCAGTGTCCTGTAATTGGACGTCCCCGACACCTGCCCTGTCACTATGTTAATCGACTCGTCGGCCAGGGAGGCATAGATGATCTCGTCGGCCCGTACCAGCAGAAACCGTTCCCCGACCTTGATGGCGACCTGGTCGCGCCGGACCTGGCGGTTCGCCATCATCTTGACGATGCGTTCCAGCTGGTCGTTCAGGGGCGCCGGCCGCTCCAAGCTCAACCGCCGCCGGGCGCGCGCCAGCGCCTGTTCCAGGCGTCCGACGTCCACCGGCTTGAGCAGGTAGTCGACCGCGTTCACCTCGAACGCCTCGATGGCGTACTGGTCGAAGGCGGTGACGAACACGAGCGCCGGCGTCTCGCGTTCGCGCTCGAGCAGCCGCCGCGCCACCTCGAAGCCGCTCAACCCCGGCATCTGGATGTCGAGGAACACGAGATCCGGATCGTAGCGTTCGGCAGCCGTCAGCGCCTCGAAGCCGTTGCCCGCCTGCGCCACCACCTGCACGTCGCCGAGCCGCTCGAGCTGGTAGCACAGCTCGTCACGTGCGAGCTGCTCGTCGTCGACGACCATCACGCGCAGCGGGTCGCTCATGCCGTGATCTGTTCCGCCGCGAGGAGCTCCGGAATCTCGATGCGGGCGCGGGTGCCGACGCCCGGCTCGCTGTCGAGCGTGAGCCGGCAGGCGGCGCCGTAGATGACGTGCAGCCGCTCGCGCACGTTGGCCAGGCCGATGCCGTCGGTCATGCGCTCGTCGAGGCGGTCCACCCGGAACCCGACGCCGTCGTCTTCGACCTCGATGACCGCCCGCCGGTGCTCGCGCCAGCTGCGGATGACGATCGATCCGTCGCCCACCTTGCGGGTCAGCCCGTGCTTGATCGAATTTTCGACGAGCGGCTGCAGGATCATGCTCGGGACGATGACGTCCATCGTATCGGGGCTGATCTCCTTGCGCACCTGCAGCTTCGACCCGAACCGGACCGCTTCGATATCGAGATACTCGTCGATCGCGTCGAGCTCCTCGCGCAGCGTGACGAAGTGCTGGTGGCTGCGGATCAGGCGCCGCAGCAGCCCCGAGAGCCTGATGATGAGCGTACGCGCGGTCTCGGGCTGCGAGCGGATGAGCGACGAGATGGACGCCAGCGTGTTGAAGAGGAAGTGGGGATTGATCTGGCTCTTGAGCGCTTCGATCTTCGCCGCCATCAGGAGCTTCTCCTGCTCCTGCAGCCGGTGCTCGATCCGCGCGCTGTTCCAGATCTTGATGGGCGTGGCCACGGCCAGCACGGTCGCCAGCACGACGAGCGCGGTCATCCAGGGCGATACCGGGTCGAGGTAGAACAGCCGGTGCGCGCCGAAGCGAAGGCCGAGCGTCTGGCGGAGCAGCTCGAGCGCCACCGGCGCCGCCAGCAGCACGAGCTGCCAGTTCGGCTCGAGCCGGCGGACGGCGTGCCACACGTGCCGGCGGAGATCGACGAAGACGAACGGCGTGAACTGCCAGATCGCCTCTTTCGGGCACACCTCGCGCAGGCCGCCGCCGGCGAAGCCGCATCCAATCGCGAACGGCAGCGCGATGAACTCCCCGGCCGCCAGCGCCGGCAGCGCGACCAGCAGCCCGACGGTGGCGCCGGCGTACGGACCCGCAATCAGGCCGGCCAGGAACGCGCCTTCGAGCGTGAGGTCCGCAGCGTTGTAGTTGAGCAGCAGCCGCGCGCCGACCCCCGCCATCAGCGGCACGCCGATCGCGAGCGCGAACACGAGGCGGTCGCCCCAGCCGCGGCGCTCGAAGATCAGGATGTGCCGGAACTGCCGAAACCGCGCGAGCATCGTCGCCAGCACGGCCATGACGGCCAGCTTGACGATGAGGGTGGTCAGCAGGAACTGGTCGGCCGGGAGAGCTGTTGGCTCCTCGAGCACGTCAGCCATTGTAGCCGCTAGCCGGTAGCCGGTAGCCGGTAGGTGGTAGCCGGTAGCCGGTAGGTGGTAGCCGGTAGCCGGTAGCGGTTCCTGGTTCGGCTGCCGGCTACCACCTACCGGCTACCACCTACCGGCTACCGGCTACCACCTACCGGCTAGTATGATCGCCCTATGATTCGACCGTTTCTCGTCGGGCTCGCGACCACGTTCCGGCACATGTTCAGGAAGAAGGTGGCCGTGAACTACCCGGACGAGAAGGTGCCGATGTTCCCGAAGTACCGCGGCAAGCAGGTGCTGATGCGCGACGAGAACGGGCTGGAGAAGTGCGTCGCGTGCGGGCTCTGCTCGGTGGCGTGCCCGGCGGACGCGATCTACCTCGAAGCGGCGGAGAACGACGGCACCATGCTCGCCGGGCCGCGCTACGCGAAGGTCTATCAGATTCACAAGACGCGCTGCATCTTCTGCGGCTACTGCGAGGAAGCCTGCCCCGTGTCGGCGATCTTCATGGGCAAAGACTACGAGCTCGCGGTCTACAGCAAGGACGACTTCATCTGGGACAAAGAAGACCTGCTCGTGCCGCCGCCCGGCGCGAAGCCGCCCGCCGCACTTCAAAATGCCATGTAGCGTCCGGCTTTAGCCGTGGTGAACGGGGCCTTCGAGACGGAAGAGGCCATCGACGCCGGAAACAGGGTGCGCGATGAACTTGGCCGCGCGCGGCGCCATGACGGGTCGCGGCGGCGGCCCTGCACCCTTTTGATCAGGTCGTCTCCGGTATCGATCGGACCCGCACGATCTATGACGGCACGGATCACCTCGGACTTGGGAACTTTCCCACGCCGTGCCCATCGCGCAAGACGAGCAGCGCGCGTGCGGTCCAGTCTCACGGTAATCGTCGGCATGGGAATACGCCTGATATTGGCAAAGTACCACGAACTGATCACCGAGGACGTTGGCGACAATCACGGTAATTTCGACGGCGTTGTCGGGGGCCAAGACCCACGCGAGATGGCCCTGGCGCCCAGCCCTGACATTCATCGCCGTGACGAAACTGTCGGTCCTTCGTGAGGATCTGGAGCCAGTTGACGATCACGTTGATTCTCGACGTCGGACGCGGGCGACATAAATGAACGAGAGCCGCCGGAATCGTCAGGCCGGCTGACGTCTACCAGAGCCGGCCGGTGGCCGTCATCGCCCGCGACCGCGGCGTGGCTCGGGCGCGAGCCCGAGTGCCTTCTGAAGGCTTGTCTCTACTACCGTGAGATCCTGCGCTGGCAGCACGCCCAGCGTTCGCCGGACGATGTCCTTGTCGATGGCCAGGAGCTTCGAGATGCGAACGGTGCTCGGACGTCGGAGCCCGGCCGTGCGCCAGCCTCCGACGGGGCAATCGCCCGGTCCAGGTTTCTGGAAGTAGCGTGGCTGGCTACTGATTGGGCACACGATGAGATCGGGAAGCGTTCTGTGGAAGCCCTCGTCGCTGACAACGAGCGCCGGCCGCCGCTTCGAACCCGAAAGGTCCGAGAATGCCACCTCGACGACGATCACCGTCCCGCGCTTATAGGTCGTCGTAGAGGGCATCGTCTTCTCCCTCCCAGGCATCGCGCAGTCGCCTTTCCGCCAGCCCTTTCCAGTCCAGCATCTCGAGGTCGCTCTCGGAAAGCGGCTGAATGAGCGCGTACGGTTTTCCGTGGTGCGTCACGACGATGGGCTCGCGTCTCTTCCGTGCGCGGGCCAGATAGCGCGACAACCCGTTCCTAACCTCTGCGACGGTGGCAAACTGCATCGTGATGATTCTAGCTACAAGTATAGCCACACTTGTCATCGCTCGCAAACACTGATGACCGGTGACGCCTTAAACTAGGGATGTGCTGATCGGCGCCGCCGGCGACATTCACGGGAACTTCGAGGCACTCTATCGCGCGATGCGACGGCATCCGGACGTGCCGTACTGGATCTGCGTCGGCGACGTCGCGAGCAGCACCGGCGCGTATCCCGATCCGCCGGCGCCGCTCTACTGGATCAAGGGCAACAACGAGAACTTCGATCGCATCGCAGAATGGGAGTTGGGCCGCGCGGCGCCGCCGAACCTGCACTACATCCTTAACGGGACCGCCGTGGACGTCGGCGGGCTGACCGTGGCCGGGCTTGGCGGCACGTACGCGCCGACCTGGTACGACACGCCGGCGGCCGCGCTGCCGCACACGCCGAAGGACGACAAGCGGCGCCACTTCGTGCGCGAGGAGGTCGAGCGGTGCACGCGCCTCGCGCCGGTCGACCTCCTGATGACGCATGAAGCGCCGCGCCCCTTCATCATCGCCGACCCCGCACGTCCGGGCGCGGCGCCGCGCCGCCGCGAGGCGGGGAAGCCGGCCATCAACGAGCTGCTCGCCGTGCTTCGGCCCCGCCTGCATCTCTGCGGCCACCACCACCGGTTCGTCGAAATCGAGCGCGAGGGCGTGCGCTCGGTCTGCATCGATCGCATCAACCGCTCGTACCTGCTCCTGGACGCGGCGACGCTCGCCTACCAAAAGATCGAGCAACAGGGCGTGAGATAATGCAGTTTTGCTCATGAAGCCGTTTCTCGAGGCCATCGACAAACGTGTGCTCGTGTGCGACGGGGCGATGGGGACGATGCTCTATGCGAAGGGCGTCTTCATCAACCGGTGCTTCGACGCGCTGAATCTCACCGATCCGGGCCGGGTCGCGGAGGTGCATCAGGAGTATGTCCGCGCCGGCGCCGACGTCATCGAGACCAACACGTTCGGTGCCAACCGCGTGAAGCTCCGCGGCTTCGGCCTCGCCGATCGCCTGCGCGAGATCAACATCGAAGGCGTGCGGCTGGCTCGGAGCGTGGCCGGCGACGAGGTGTACGTCGCGGGTGCGATCGGCCCGCTCGGCATCCGGATCGAGCCGTGGGGCAAGACCGGGACCGACGAGGCGGAGGCGTTCTTCCGCGAGCAGGCGGAGGCGCTCGCGGCCGGCGGCGTCGACCTCTTCATCCTCGAGACGTTCCGCGACGTGAACGAGCTGCGCGCGGCCATTGCCGCCATCCGGAGCGTCTGCGCGCTGCCGATCGTCGCCCAGATGACGATTGAGGAGGACGGCAACACGCTCGACGGCGCGCCCCCTGAACAGTTCGCGCCCGCGCTCGCCCCGTACGCCGACGTGATCGGCGTGAACTGCAGCATCGGCCCGGCTCCGATGCTCGAGACGATTGAACGGATGGCGGCGGTGACGCGCGCGCGGTTTTCGGCGCAGCCGAACGCCGGCCGCCCGCGCGACATCGAGGGGCGCAACATCTACCTGTCGTCGCCGGAGTACATGGCGTCGTACGCGCGCCGCTTCATGAGCCAGGGCGTGCGGCTCGTGGGCGGCTGCTGCGGCACCACGCCCGAGCACATCCGGCAGATCAGGATCGCGGTGAAGAAGTACGCGCCCGAGGCGGCGCGTGCGGCGGCACGGGCGCGGGTCGACGCGCAGACGGCCGTGGGGCGGGTCCGTTCGGACCCGCGGGTGCGGCCAACGGCTCCGACCGTGGCCGTCGTGCCCTGCGCCGAGCGGTCGCAGCTCGCCCGCACGCTCGCCGACGGCCGATTCGCCACGATCGTCCAGCTGACCCCGCCGAAAGGGTTTGCGAGCGACGGCGTCATCGAGCAGGCGAGCGCGTTGAAGCGAAACGGCATCGACGTCGTGCTGGTGCCCGACGGGCCGCGGGGCGCCCGCATGAGCGCGCTCTCGCTGGCGGTGCTCCTTCAGCAGAAGGCGTGCGTCGAAACCGTCCTCCAGTACTCATGCCGCGACAGGAACCTCCTCGGCATGCAGTCGGACCTGCTGGGCGCCCACGCCATGGGCGTGCGCAACCTGATGATCGTGACCGGCGACGTCCGCTCGGTCGGCGATTACCCGGATGCGACCGCCGTCTTCGACGTCGACTCCATCGGCCTGACGAACGTCGTCGCGCGGCTCAACCACGGATTCGATATCGGAGGACAGCCGATCGGCGGGCCGACCGCGTTTCACGTCGGCGTCCAGGTGAATCCCGGCGCCGAAGACCTGGACCAGGAAGTCCGCCGGTTCGAGTACAAGGTCGAGGCGGGCGCCGAGTTCGCCGTCACCAAGCCGGTGTTCGACGTCGCGACCTTCGAGCGGTTCCACCGGCGGGTCGCCTCCGCAGGCGTGCCGATCATCGTCGGCCTGTGGCCGTTCGAAAGCGTGCTGAATGCGGAGTTCATGGCGAACGAGGTGCCCGGCGTCCAGGTGCCCGAGGCAGTCCTCGAGCGGATGCGGGGCGTCGGCACGCCGGAAGCGGCGGCCGCCGAAGGGGTAGCCATTGCGCGCGAAGTCGGCCGCGCGCTGAGAGGGGCCGTGCAAGGCGTGCACGTGGCGGCGCCCTCGGGCCGGATCCAGGCCGCCATCGACGTGCTCAGCGGGTTGCGGTAGGGGCGCGGCTCGGTCTCCTGCCCGCGGACATGTCACTTGGGCTTTGCCCCGTGTCGTTGTATAGTGCCGGGGCGGTCGAGGCACGGTCCGGGACCCGGGTACCGCAACCTTCGATTTCCCAGCACTTCAGCGGGGCCCCATCGCGTCTACCACCCCACGGCGCGGGCGCCGTGGGGACCCCGGCCCTGCGCGATGGGGTGCCCTTGCGGCGGAGAGACAGGTGATATCGCTCTTCGAGCGTGAAAACGACAAATTCCGGACGGATCTGGGCAGCCAGGCACTGTCGGTCATTGCGATCGAGAACGACTTCGTCGAAGGTGTCTACGATAAGCTGGCCACCGTCTACGACTGGATCTTCGGTCCGATCCTGCACCCCGGCCGGCTGTACGCCCTCGATCGGGTTGGCATCCGTCCCGGCGATCGCGTGCTGGAAGTCGGCGTCGGAACCGGCATCAACGCCTCGCTCTATCCCCGCTACTGCCACGTCACCGGTATCGATTTCTCGGCGTCGATGCTGGAGAAGGCGCGGGTGCGGATCCGGCAAAAGGCGCTGACCCACGTCCGCCTGATGCAGATGGACGCGGCGGCGCTGCAGTTCGCGGACGACTCCTTCGATATCGTCTACGCGCCGTACCTCGTCAACTGCGTGCCCGATCCGATCAAGGTTGTCGGCGAGATGCGGCGAGTCTGTCGGCCCGGCGGGAAGATCGTCATCCTGAACCACTTCCGCAGCGCCAACCCCGTGTTCTCTCGCCTCGACCGGGCGCTCTCGCCGCTCACCGTCCACATCGGGTTTAAGTCGGATCTCGATCTTCCGGGGTTCCTGGTGCAGGCCGATCTGCGGCCGGTGTCGATCGAGAAGGTCAGCATCCCGCGGCTGTGGTCGCTCGTCATCTGCGGGAAAGACTGACACTCGTTCGGATCGTTCGGGTCGTTTGAATCCTTCGCGGCGTACGTAGTGTCCGGCTTCAGCCGGACCCGGCCGAACCCTCCGGCACGCCCGTTGCGACGTGAGTGCGCGAGATGGCGCTTTCCCTCCGCGAGCGCGGCTATTACGCCCCACCCGTCGGCGCCCGGCCGCTCTCGCGGCCGATCGAGAACGCCGGCGTCGGGCGCGTTTACGCCGCCTTGTCTCCCGTCTACGATCTGCTCTTCGCCGCGCCTCTACAGTCGGGCCGCGTCGCGGCGATCGGCGCGCTCGGCATCCGACCCGGCGACCACGTGCTGGAGGTCGGTACCGGGACCGGGCTGAACGCGCCGTTGTACCCGCGCCACTGCCGGGTGACCGCCATCGATCTCTCCGCGTCGATGCTGGCGCGGGCGCGGACCCGACTAGCCCGCGAGGGCCTCACGCACCTCCGGCTGCTGGCGGCCGACGCGGCCAGGCTCACCTTCGCGGATGGCGCCTTCGACCGGGTCTACGCGCCGTACGTCATCAGCGTTGTGCCCGATCCGGTGCAGGCGGCGCGGGAGATGCGGCGCGTCTGCCGGCCGGGCGGCCGGATCGTCATCCTGAATCACTTCCGGAGCGCCAACCCGCTGGTCGCGCGGATCGAGCGCGCGCTGTCACCGCTGACGATGCGGGTCGGGTTCAAGGCCGACTTGGAACTATTTCCGGTGCTCGACGCCGCAGGACTGCGCGTGTTAGCGGTTCAGAAGGTGAATTGGCCGCGGCTCTGGTCGGTGGTGACCTGTATCAAAGACTGAAAATCAGTCGTTCGAACGTTCGGATAACGATTCGAACGATCCGAATGCCTCGAACGATCCGAACGAGTTGTTCAGATCTTCACCTTCGGCCGTCCGCGGGGCTTCTTGGGTGGTTTATCCAAGGCCTTGAGCAGCAGATCGGCAACCACGTCGGCGCCGTCGGTGTCGGGCTTCTTGGTCTTCGGCCGCAGCTGCGCCAGCAGCTTGTCCAGGTGCGGCTCCCACTTGCCCGCGAAGAGATCCTCCTGGCTGATGAAGGCGGTGCGCAGGTACTTCGGCATCTCCTCGACCAGGATGTCGTACTCGGGGAAGTGGCCGCGCGACGTGTAGAGGACCGCCGCCTCGTTGGCAATCGCCTCGGCGATGATGCCGTAGCCGGGCTTGGTGACGACCGCGTCGGAGGCGCGGACCAGGTCCTCGTAGCGGACGCCGGCGTCGTACATCGCTTCCTCGTTCACGGTGACGAGCGAACCGTGGCGCTCGGCCAGCGGCACCTCCTTGCGCGTCCGCCCGACGGGCTTGCTCGTCGCGTTGATGACGGTGTACTTCTTGAATTTCGCCAGCAGATCCGTGTCGAGCCCCGGCAGCCCGTAGCCGCCGAACGACATCAGCACGAGCGGCTTGTCGGCCGGCAGCTTGAGCACCTTGCAGACCTCTTCGCGCGGGCGCGTCGCGTGCCGCGCGATGAACGGGATGTCCCTGATGTTGGAGAAGCTCTCGAAGCCCGCCGACATCGGCAGGCGCAGCGCCATCGACGCCTTGGCGTACGCGCCGCGAATCGTCGGCAGCAGCGACGGCGCCAGCCGCACGCGCGGATAGTCGCTGTAGATCCAGTCCCAGGTGAAGTTGCCGAGCGCAATCGACGGGACGCCGGCGGCGCCGCCGATCGCGAAGGCGAGCGGCGGGATGTCGCCGACGATCAGCCCGGCGCCGAGCTCGCGCAGCACGCGCGTCTCGCTCGCGGCGCGCGTCACCAGATCGCTGTGGAACGCCGCGGCGCGGCGGATCGTGTCCGCCTCGTCCAGCGTCAGCGCGTCCGACTGGACGACCCCGGTGTCGCACTCGAGGGTGCTGAACGCCACCTTCCCCTTGACCGTCAGATCGAAGAGCCAGCGCGGCGCCGACGTGCGGACGCCGATCCGCGTGTCGGGTCGCCGGGCGAGGATCGCGTTGATGACCTCGATGACGCGTGAGGCGTGGCCGAACCCGTGGCCGGACACGTAGAAGACGATCGCCGCTGCCACGCTATCGGTCCGAATGTGATTCGGTGCGTACTTCCTCGGGTGCCAGCTCGTCCACCTTTGCCACGTCGGGTATCGCCACCTCGATCACCTGGTCCAGCGTTTCCACCAGCACGAACGTCATCTCGCGTCGGATCTCCTGCGGCAGCTCCTCGAGGTCCGGCTCGTTCAGCGCCGGCAGGATCAGCGTCCGGATCCCGAACCGCCGCGCCGCCAGCGCCTTCTCCCGGATGCCGCCGACCGGCAGGACGAGCCCGCTCAGCGTGATTTCCCCGGTCATCGCGACGTCCTGCCGGACGGGACGGTTCCGCGCCGCCGACAGGATCGCCGTCGCCATCGTCACCCCCGCCGAGGGGCCGTCCTTCGGGATCGCCCCGGCGGGCACATGAACGTGCAGATCGTGCTTGGCGAGGAATTCCGGAGCAATGCCCAGTTCCGGCGCCCGCGCCCGCAGGTGGCTCAGCGCGGCGCGCGCCGATTCCTGCATCACGTTGCCGAGCTGGCCCGTGAGAATAATGTTCTGGTTTCCGCCCGGAAGCAAGGTCGCTTCGATGAAGAGCACGTCGCCGCCGGTCTCGGTCCAGGCGACCCCGGTCGCGACCCCGGGTCGCGAGGTGCGGAACGCGACCTCCTTCTTGAACCGCGCCCGGCCGAGGTAATCGTCGACATCGGCCCGGTCCACCACTGTCTTCTCCATCGCCGGCGCGTCCGCCGGCCGCGTGGCCAGCCGCGCCGCCACCTTGCGGCAGATCGTCCCGAGCTGGCGCTCCAGGTTCCGCACGCCCGCTTCCCGCGTGTATTCCGCGATGATGAGGCGCAATGCCGCTTCCGAGAACTCGAGCGCCCCGTCCGGCAGCCCGTGCTCGCTCATCTGCCGCGGCAGCAGGTACTTGCGGGCGATGTGGACCTTCTCGTCCTCGGTGTAGCCCGACAGGGGAATGATCTCCATCCGATCGAGCAGCGCCGGATGAATCGTCCCGAGCTGGTTCGACGTCGTGATGAAGAGCACGCGCGAGAGATCGACCGGAATCTCCAGGTAGTGGTCGCGGAACGTGTGGTTCTGCGCTGGATCGAGCACCTCGAGCAGCGCGGCCGCCGGATCGCCCTGGAAGCCGACGGAGATCTTGTCGATCTCGTCGAGCATGAAGACCGGGTTCATCGAGCCGGCCTGCTTCAGCGCCTGGACGATGCGCCCGGGAATCGACCCGATGTAGGTGCGGCGGTGGCCGCGGATCTCCGCCTCGTCGCGGACGCCGCCGAGCGAGATGCGCACGAACTTGCGCGACATCGCGCGGGCGATCGACTGGCCGAGCGACGTCTTGCCGACGCCCGGCGCGCCGACGAAGCAGAGGATCGGCCCCTTCATGTCGCCCTTCAGCTTCCGTACGGCGAGGTACTCGACGATCCGTTCCTTGACCTTGTCCAGGTCGTAGTGGTCCTCGTCGAGGACCTTTCGCGCTTCGACCGGATCGATGCGGTCGGTGGTCGTCACCGACCACGGCACGTCGAGCAGCCAGTCGAGGTAGGTCCGGATCATCTGGTACTCGGGCGACGCCGGGCCCATGCGCGCCAGCCGGTCCACCTCGCGCATCGCGGCCGTGTGGACCGGCTCGGGGAGCCTGGCCTCGTCAATCCGTTTGCGCAGCTCGGCGAGCTCGGTGCCCTCGCCTTCGCCCAGCTCCTGCTGGATCGCTTTGAGCTGCTGCCGCAGGTAGTACTGCCGCTGCGCGTCGCTCATCTCCTGCTGTACCTGCGACTCGATCTTTCCCTTCAGTTCCAGCAGCGAGATTTCGCGCGTGAGCGCCGCCGAGATCGTCTCCAGCTTCTTGAGCAGGTCGGTTTCCTCGAGCAGCGCCTGCTTGTCGGTGGCTTTCAGATCCAGCAGCGTGGCGAGCACGTAGACGAGCCGCAGCGGATCGTCGATGTTGATGACGACCGCGCGCAGCTCCTCGGAGAGGCCCGTGGCGAGCGACAGCGCCTTTTCGATGAGCTCCTGCAGGCGGCGGACGTGTGCCTCGATCTCGATCGTCCGCTCCACCGTTTCGGGCAGCGGCGTGATCCGCGCGCGCATCGACGTGCCGGTGCGGGTGACCACGTCCGCGCGCACGCGTACCACGCCCTCGATGATGATGTTGAGCCCGTTGCCGCTCTTGGCCATCTGCCGGATGACGCCGACCGTGCCGACGCGAGCGACATCCTGGGGAGTCGGGTCGTCGGCCTCCGTGTGCTGGAGCAGGAGCAGCACCAGGCGGTCGGCGCCGAGCGCCCGGTTCACCGATTCGACCGAGACCGGACGGTTGACCGCCAGCGGCTGCAGCGTCAGCGGGAACGCAACCGTGCGGCGAAGCGGCAGGACGGGAAGCTCGGAGGGAAGGGTCGGCGGCGTCGCGTCAGCCATAAGGCTCACGGCCAGTTTAGCAGTGCTTGATGCCTGGTGCCTGGTCGGCCGTTGGTGCGTGGTCCGGGCGGGCCTTTGCCGCACCACGGACCAGGTACGCTCGAAGCACCGAGCACCAAGCACGGACCAGGCACCGAGCGCAAGGGACCAAGCACTGTCATAATCCACACGTGGATGAGCGGCGGTTCTTTACGGAAAAGCCGGAGCAGCGTCCCGCACGGCTGCAGTGCCCCCGGTGCCGGCGCACCAGCGACTACTCGATCCAGTGGATGCGGCGGACGAAGAAGGCGCACGTCCCGTCGGGCGCCGATGAGCGCGATCGAGCGCTGTTCGCCAAGGTGAAAGACCACCTCATCCGCGTCGACAACGACGTCACGTGCAAGGTCTGCGGCAAGCGCTTCGAAATCCCATCGCATCGGGGGCTGATCTTTCTCGAGGAATTCGAAGGGCTGCCGAAGGACGAGGAGGAGGAGTAGCGCGGGGGCTTCAGCCCCCGCGGCCTCAATACACGCCCGGCACCAGCCGCCATCGCACCTGCGCCATATAGCGCTCGTACCCGCCGTGCGACGCGGCGCGCATCGTGCGTTCCTCCAGCGGAATCGCGATGAGCAGGTAGGCGCAGCTGGCGATCGCGAACACCAGCCGCGTCATCGTCATTGGCGTCGCGGCGAATACGAAGAGAAACCACCCGGCGTAAATTGGATGCCGCACCCATCCGTAGGGGCCCCTGGTCTTGAACTCGGCAGGCGGAGTGGGCACCCTGGTCACGCCTGCCAGTTCCCAGACGTCGAGCACCGCTGCGCTGCGGATGACGAGCCAGAGCGCCACGACCTGGACGGCGCTGAGCAGCCACGCGCTGATCCCGCCGGCGCTCCACGCGACCCCCGGCACGGGCCGCCACCACGCGCAGACGACGAGGAAGAGCGCGCTGGCGAGCCAGACGTAGACCGACCGCTCGACCTCCGGCGCCATGATCCGCCCGACCCACGCGCGGATCGGTGCACGCGCGAAGATGCTGTGATGCAGCGCGAACAGCGTGAACAGCGCGACGTCCCACACCACAGCCGGGGCGGCCCGGCCCCCGCCGGCAGCGGCGCCGAACGCCGTGAGGTAGACGAAGACGAAATAGACAAGCGAGAGGACGAAGAGGAGCCCGCCGATCCAGCTGAAGAGGCGCGCGGGGCCCGCTGCGGTGGCGCGCACGGGCCAATAATATAGTCAGTGGAGAGGCCGCCTATGCCAGCCAACGGGCTCCCGAATGTCGTCATCACCGGCATGGGCGTGGTCTCGCCGTTCGGCGTCGGCCGCGAGCGGTACTGGGATTACGTCAGCCGCGGCCGCAGCGGCTCGAAAGCCATCACACAATTCGACGTGTCGTCGTACCCCTGCCGCGTCGCCGCATGGGTGCCACCCGTGTCGATAGACGAGGCGCCGGCGCTCGACGGCGAGAACGGCGACGGCCGCGCCGACCCGAAACGCTACTCCCGGGCGGCGCTGTTCGGCGTGATCGCGGCGCGCGAGGCGTGGCGCGACGCCGGCCTGGCGGCGGGCGAGCCGAACGCCGGCGTCATCATCGGCAGCGGCGGCGGCGGGATCGACGTCGGCGAGAGGCAGTACGAGGATTTCTTCACGAGCGGCGGCCGTCACGTCACGCCGTACGCGATCGCCATCGGCATCTGCGGGATGGTGTCGAGCGAGATCTCGATCGCGCTGCGGTTGCGCGGCCTCAGCCACGTGCTGTCGTGCGGCTGCACCAGCTCGACGGATGCGATCGGCTACGCCGCGTCCCTCATCCGGTCCGGCGAGTACGACGTGCTGCTCTCCGGCGGCGCCGAAGGGTGCGTGCTGCCCGGCATGATCTTCGGCTTCTCCCGCATGCGCGTCGTCTCCACGCACTACAACGACCGGCCGGCCGAGGCGTCGCGCCCCTTCGATCGCGGGCGCGACGGCTTCGTCCTCGGCGAGGGCGCCTGGATGGTCGTCCTCGAGCGCGAGGACCGCGCTGTGGCGCGCGGCGCCCGCCGGTACGCGCGCGTCGAAGGGTATACGTCGACGTGCGACGCGTACCACCGGGTGCAGATGGACCCGGATGGCGGGGAGATCGTCCGCTGCATCGAGACCGCGCTCGCCAAGGCGCACCGCCGCACGGAAGAAATCGGCTACATCAACTACCACGGCACCTCGACGCAGCTGAACGACGTCGTCGAATCGCGCTGCGTGCGGCGCGTGTTCGGCGCGCTGGCGGACCGGGTTCCCGGTTCCTCGACCAAATCGATGATCGGGCACCCGCAGGGTGCCAGCGGCGCGGCGGGCGTCGTGACCACCGCGCTGGCGCTCAGCCGGGGCATGCTGCCGCCGACCATCAACCTGGACGACCAGGATCCGGCATGCGACATGGATTTCATTCCGAACGAGGCGCGGCGGGCCGACGTCGAGGCGGCGCTGTGCAACTGCCTCGGCTTCGGATCGAAGAACAGCGTGTTGGTACTGGGGCGGGTTATCTGAGGCTGCATTGATTGATGTGCTCGTCGTCGGCGCGGGTCCGGCCGGCAGCGTGGCCGCGCTCGCGCTGGCGCGGGCCGGCGCGCGCGTCCGGCTCGTCGATCGCGCGTGGTTTCCGCGCGCGAAGCTCTGCGGCGACACGATCAATCCTGGCGCGCTCGCGATCATCGACCGCCTCGGCGTCGGTGCCGCGGTGCGCGGGCGGTCCCGGCCGATTGCGGGCATGCGCGTCACGGGTCCCGGCGGCGCCGCAGTCGCCGCCGATTACCCGGACGGTCGCGTCGGCGCGGCCATCGAGCGTCGCGTGCTCGATCTCCTGCTGCTCGACGCCGCCGTCGACGCCGGCGCCGACTTCACGCCCGGCGTCCGCGCCCTTGCGCCGGTGACGGACGCCGAGAGCCGCGTGGCCGGCGTGCGCATCCGCTCGGCCGCAGGTCAGTCCGAGTTGCGCGCGCGGCTCGTCATCGCCGCCGACGGGCGCGGGTCGCGGCTGGGCGCGGCGCTCGGACTGACGCGCTTTGCCCGGTGGCCGAAGCGGTGGGCGTTCGGCGCGTACTTCACCGATATCGACGGCCTCACGGCGCACGGCGAGATGCATGTCCGTATCGACGGATACGTCGGCATCGCCCCCCTTGGCGAGGGCCTGTCGAACGTCTGTGTCGTGCGGCACGCCTTTCGCGGGCACAGGGACGCCTGCGCGGCCATCGTGGCGGCCGCCAGCGGCGCCGACCCGGTCTTGCGCGATCGTTTCCGGCGCGCCCGCCGTGTGTCGCCGATCGTCGCGCTCGGCCCGCTGGCCGTCGACGCCACGGCTGCCGGATGCGGGGGACTCCTGCTTGCCGGCGACGCCGCCGGATTTATTGATCCGATCACCGGCGACGGCGTGCGCTTCGCCCTCCGGGGCGGCGAGCTGGCGGCGGAAGCCGCGCTCGTCGAGCTGGCGACGGGTCGCGCCGCGCACCTGGAGCTGCAGAGCGCGTGTCGACGGGAGTTCCGCGCCAAGCGGCGGCTCAACCGCGCGCTGCGGTCACTCGTCGCCTCACCCCGCGGTGTGCAGGTCGCGGCGGCACTTGCCACGCGCTGGCCGGCTCCCTTTCGCGTCCTGATCCGCGCCGCGGGCGACGTACACCTCGCGCATAATCCGTGACGCGCATGCCGGCTCCGCTCCTCGTCGCATCCACATCGCTCCTTGCCGTCCTCCTGCTGATGGGCGCGGAGCTGGGCGTGTCGCGCCGCCACGAGGCGCGGCTGCGCGCACAGGGTGCACTCGAGCCGTCGGGCGACGTCTACAGGACGATGCGGTGGGCGTACCCCGGGGCGTTCGTGGTGATGGCACTGGAGGGCGCGCTCTTCGGGCCCGATCCGGGGCGCACGACCGTCGCGGGTGTCGTGGTGCTCGGCGCGTCGAAGCTGCTGAAGCTCTGGGCGATCGCGGTGCTCGGGCCGCGCTGGACGTACCGCGTGCTGGTGCTGCCGGGTGCGCCGCTCGTCACGCACGGCCCGTACGCGCTCGTGCGGCACCCGAATTACATCGCCGTCGTGGGCGAGCTGCTCGGTATGGCGCTGCTCGTCGGCGCGCGCGTGGCCGGCCCCGCGACGATCGTGCTGTTCAGCCTGCTCCTGCGCGCGCGAATCCGGGTCGAAGACGGGGCGTTGCGGCATCCCCCTTGCACCTGAGCCGTGCCGGAACGTGAACTATACTTACGACACAACGTCAAACACTGAGACGTGAAATGACACACGTGCGCGACGGGCGGACTCCGCCGGCTGTGCTGCTGCCGTGGCAGCGGTTGGTCGCCGTCTGCATGGCGCTGCTCGTTGCCGTCAGTGCCTCCTCGTCCGGGCAGACGCCGGCCGCAGATACCTCGCCGGCGGGGCTCGCCACCCGCGCGCTCAACGCCGGGCAGTACGACGAGGTCGAGAAGCTGCTGTCGGCGGCCACCGACGAGCGGTCGATCGTGCTGCGCGCGCGGGCGCATATCGCGCGCGGCCGGTACGCCGAGGCCGAAAAGCTGCTGACGGGCCGCGCGGCGGCCAACCCCGCCGGCGACGCCGCGCTGGAGCTCGGGCAGCTGCAGCTCTACCTCGGCCGTCGGGCCGACGGCTCCCGCACGCTCCAGCTGGTGCTGACGCGGGGCCCCGAAGACACCCCCGCCGACCTGATACGCCTCGGCCTTGCCGCCCGCGCGCTCGGGCGCTTCCAGGACGCCAACAGCTTCTTCCGCGCCGCCAGCTCGCGGGCGCCCGACGATCCGGTCATCAACACCGCGTGGGGCGACCTCTTCCTCGAGAAGTACAACCGCGCCGACGCGCTGAAGTCGTATCAGGCGGCGCTCAAGGCCGCTGGCGACTACGTGCCCGCCCACATCGGCCTGGCCCGCGCCACGATCGAGGAGAACCCGCCGGCGGCGCGATCGGCCGTCGAGGCGGCGCTCAAGGTCAACCCGAACTACGTCCCCGCCCATCTGCTCATCGCCGAGATCGCGCTCGACAACCGCGAGCGCGCCGAGGCGCGCGCCTCGATTCAGAAGGCGCTCGAGGTCAATCCCAACGGCCTCGAGGCGCGGTCGCTCGAGGCGGCGATTGCGTTCCTCGAGGGGCGGACCGCCGAGTTCCAGTCGCTCGTCGACGGCGTGCTCAAGCTGAATCCGGCCTATGGCGACGTGTATCGGGTCGCCGGCGATCACGCGGCGCGCAACTACCGCTTCGACGAGGCGGTCGACCTGACGCGCCGCGCGCTCGCCGTCGACAAGGCGAACACGAAGGCCTATGCGGACCTTGGCGGCCATCTGCTGCGCACGGGCGACGAAAAGGACGCGCGGCAGGCGCTCGAGACGGCCTTCAAGGCCGACCCGTACGACGTCGTCGTCTACAACCAGCTCGCGATGCTCGATACGGTGGACAAGTTCGAGACGATTCGTGACGGCGATCTCACCGTGCGGCTGCACCCGGAGGAGGCGGGCGTGATGCGCGAGCACGTCGTGCCGCTCGCGCGCCGGGCGCTCGAGACGCTCTCCAAGCGCTACCAGTTCAAGCCGGCGGGGCCGATCCTCGTCGAGATGTTCCCGAAGCACGACGATTTCGCGGTCCGCACGATCGGGCTGCCCGGCTTCATCGGCGCGCTCGGCGCCTGCTTCGGCCGCGTCGTCACGCTCGACTCGCCGCGCGCGCGGCAGCCCGGCGAGTTCAGCTGGGCGGCGACGCTGTGGCACGAGATGGCGCACGTCATCAGCCTGCAGATGTCGAACAACCGCGTGCCGCGGTGGCTCTCCGAGGGCATGTCGGTCTACGAGGAACGCCAGGCGCGGCCGGACTGGGGCCGGGAGATGGAGGTCCCCTTCGCGCAGGCGCTCGAGACCGGCAAGCTCCTGAAGCTGCGCGACATTCAGGAGGGCTTCAGCGACCCGCGCATGATCTCGCTCGTGTACCACCAGTCGTCGCTCGTCGTGGAGCATCTCCTCGAGACCCACGGCGAACAGGCGTTCTGGCGTCTGCTGCGCGCGTACGGCAAGGGGCTCGAGACCGATGCCGCGTTCAAGGAGGCGTTCACTACGACGCTCGACGAGGTGCAAAAGACCTTCGATGCGTGGCTGGAGCGGCGGTACGCCGACGTGCGGCGTGCGTTGAAGTCGCCGCAGATCCCGCCGAAGGCCGGCGTCGATCGACTGAAGGCGCTCGCGGCCGACAATCCCGGCAGCTTCGGCGTGCAGATGGCGCTCGGCCAGGCGCTGTACGAGGCGGGCGACCTGCCCGCCGCCATCCAAGTGCTCGAGCGTGCGTCCAGGCTCCTGCCGGGCGCCGGCGGCGACGCCAATCCCAACGCGCTGATTGCCGCGATCGCCACCAAACAGGGCGACACCACGCGCGCGATTGCGGCGCTCGAGGCGGTCGTGAAGGTCGATTCGAACGACGTCGAGGCGGCGCGGCGGCTGGCGGCGCTCATCGCGCCGCTCGGCGACGCGGCCCGCACGGCGGCGGCGTACGAGCGCGTCGCCGAGCTCGATCCGTTCGACGTGCAGGCGCAGTCGATCGCCGGCCGCCACGCGCTGCAGCGGAAGGACGCGGTGCGGGCGGTCCGCGCGCTGCGGGCGGCGCTTGCGGCCGGACCATCGGACAAGGCGGTCGCCCACACCGATCTTGCCGAGGCGTATCTGCTGGCCGGGCAGTTCGGCGACGCGAAGCGCGAGGCGCTCGCGGCGCTCGAGATCGCGCCGGCCTTCGAGCGCGCGCAGGATCTGCTCCTGAAGATCATCGGCGAGCAGCCGGCGGCCGCGGGAGGTGCGCGGTGACGCGGGCTGCGCGCGGGTGGCGGGTCCGCGTTGCGGCATCCGCTCTGCACGTGAGCGCGGTGCTGGCCGGGCTGCTGCTGCTCGAGCCGCTGCGGCTCGCCCAGGCGATCGCGCAAGTGCCGCAGTTGCAGGATCAGCGCTTTGCCGGGCTGCAGTGGACCTTCGTGCGCATTCGCTACACCGCCTTTACCGTCGACAACCGGTACCGCCTTGACTACTGGGGCGAGCCCTGGGCGATCGACGCGCCCGCCGCCGAGCAGAACCTCTCACGCCGTCTGCGGACCGCGACGGTGATCGAGGTGAACGATCCGATCGTGCTCACGCTCGAGGACCCGAAGCTCTGGGACTACGCCTGGATCTATTTCGTCGAGCCGGGGAACCTGCGCCTCAAGGAGGAGGAGGTCCCGATCCTTCGCGAATTCCTGTTCCGGGGCGGCACGGCCACTTTCGACGATTTTCACGGCCCGTATGAGTGGGACAACTTCGCGAAAGAGATGCGGCGGGTGTTCCCCGACCGCGAGATCGTCGACCTGGAGCCGCCCCATCCGGTCTTTTCGTCTTTCTACACGATCAACGCCTATCCGCAGGTGGCCGGACTTGGGTCGTTCTTTGCAGGCCGGACCTGGGAGAAGGGTGGGTTCGTCGCGCGCCTGCGCGCCATTCTGGACGACCGCGGGCGGCCGATGGTGCTCGCGAACTGGAACACGGACATGGGCGACGGCGTCGAGTGGTCGAATGCGGAGGAGTACCCCGGCTACATCAAGTACACCGCCGAGGCCTATCGCATGTTCATCAACGAAATTATCTACAGCCTGACGCATTAGGATGTCTGTTCCCGCCACTGTTCCCAGTTTCGCCGAGCGTGTCCAGGAGGGGCGCGACCGCATCCTCGCGCAGCTGCGCCGCGTCATCGTCGGCCAGGACGACGTCGTCGATCAGGTGCTCGTCGCGCTCTTCACCGGCGGTCACTGCCTGATTACCGGCGTCCCCGGCCTCGCCAAGACGCTGCTCATCAAGACGCTCGCCGAGATCCTCGATCTCCGCTTCAAGCGGATTCAGTTCACGCCCGACCTGATGCCGGCCGACATCACCGGGACCGAGATCCTCGAGGAGCAGCACGGGGTCCGCACGCTGCGCTTCGTGCACGGGCCGATCTTCGCGCAGATCATCCTCGCCGACGAGATCAACCGGACGCCGCCGAAGACGCAGGCGGCGCTGCTCGAGGCGATGCAGGAGTACCACGTCACGGCGGCGGGGCGCACCTATCCGCTCGAGCGCCCGTTCTTCGTGCTGGCGACGCAGAACCCGATCGAGCTCGAAGGGACGTATCCGCTGCCCGAGGCGCAGCTCGATCGATTCATGTTCAACGTCGTCATGACGTATCTGCCCGAGGACGCCGAAGTGCGCGTCGTGACCGAGACGACGGGCGTGGAGGTACCGTCGGTGGAACGCGTGCTGGCCGGACACGACATCCTCGAGTTCCAGCGCATCGTGCGGCAGGTGATCGTGAGCGAGGAGATTGCGCGGTACGCCGTGCGGCTGGCCGCCGCGTCGCGGCCGGGCCAGAGCGGCGCACTCGACTTCGTCGAGAAGTACGTGAAGTGGGGCGCCGGGCTGCGCGCGTCGCAGGCGATGATCCTCGGCGGCAAGGCGCGGGCGCTGATGCGCGGCCGCCATCACGTGTCGATCAAGGACATCCAGGCGCTCGCCGCGCCGATCCTGCGCCACCGGATCATCACGAACTTCTACGCGGAGTCCGAGAACCTCAACACCGACGCCATCGTGGCTCGGCTGCTCGAGCACGTGCCGGTTCCGAGGAGCGGCCTGGCGGTATGACTTCGGAGGCTCCGAGGCGCGGCGCCGAACTGCGGTTCCTGGACCCGGCGATTCTCGCCCGCCTTGGCACCCTGGAGCTGAAGGCCCGGACGGTCGTCGAAGGGTTCCTCGCCGGCCTCCATCGCAGCCCCTTCAAGGGGTTCAGCGTCGAGTTCGCCGAGTACCGCCAGTACCTGCCCGGCGACGACCTGTCGACCATCGACTGGAAGGTCTACGCGCGCAGCGACCGGTACTACGTCAAGAAGTTCGAGGAAGAGACCAACGTCGACTGTCATCTGCTGCTGGACATCAGCACATCGATGGGATACGGGTCGCGCGGCGTCACCAAGCTCCGCTACGGGTCGATGCTGGCGGCGTCGCTCGCGTATCTGATGAACCGGCAGCGCGACGCGGTGGCGCTCACCACCTTCGACGAAGCGATCGTGACGATGCTGCCGCCGAGCGCGCGTCCGAGCCACCTGCGGTCCATTCTGGTGACGCTCGATCGGATCACGCTCGGCCGGAAGACCGACGTCTCGAAGCCGCTGCACCTGATGGCCGACGCGATCGGCAAGCGGGGCATCGTGATCCTGGTTTCCGATCTGCTCGACGATCCGGCGCAGGTGGTCGAGGGGCTTCGGCACTTCCGGTTCCGCGGGAGCGACGTGATCGTGTTCCACCTGCTCGATCCCGCCGAGCGGACGTTCCCGTTCGAGCGCGCTGCGCGGTTCCGCGACGTCGAGCTCGGCGACGAGCTCATGGCGGTGCCGTCGATCGTGCGCGAGGAGTATCTGCGCGCGCTCGAGGGCGCCATCGACGGCTACAGGCGGGAGCTCGGGTCGGCCGGCATCGACTACCAGCTGATCGACACGTCGACGCCGCTCGAGTTCGCGTTGATGGCGTACCTGTCGACGCGCGTGAAGAGGTCGTGATGTTCGGGGTGTCGTTTCTCTCGCCGCTCTTCCTGATTGGCGCCGCCGCGGCGGCGATTCCCATCGCCATCCATCTCTTCTACCGCCGCGCGGAGCCGGTGATCGAGTTCGCGGCGATGCGGTACCTCCGGCAGGCGCCCGTGGAGGAGTCGCGGCGGCGCCGCCTGCGCGAGCTGCTCCTGCTGGCGCTTCGGGTGACGGCGCTCGTGCTGCTGGCGTGCGCCTTCGCGCGCCCCTACCTCGCTGGCGCTGCCGCTTCGTCCGGGGCCGCCACCGTCGTGCTCATCGACACCTCCGCCAGCCTCTCCGCGGCGGGGCAGTTCGAGCGGGCGCGCGAGCGAGCCGCCGAGGTCGTTCGCTCCGCGCCCGCCACGCACGAGGTGGCCGTGCTCGCCTTCGCGCAGGCCGCCGACGTCATCGCCCCGCTCTTCGCCGACCGCGCGGGCGCGCTGGCCGCCATTGCGCAGCTCACGCCGGGTGCGGGCGCCACCCGATACCGCGCGGCGCTGCAGCGCGCCGGGGAAGAGTTGGCCGGTCGCGGCGGCCGGATCGTCGTCGTGACGGATCTGCAGGAGAGCGGATGGGATGCGGCTACCGAAGCGGCGATCCCCGAGGGCGTCGCGGTGGGCGTGGAGGAGGTCGACGGTCCTGACGCAAACCTCGCGATCACATCGCTTCGCGTCGAAGCGGGCGAGGCCATTGCGGTCGTGCAGAATTTCTCCTCGCGTCCCGCGGCCGACCAGGTGGTGTTCCAGGCGGAGCAGCGCGGGGTCCCCCACCCGGGGTCCCCATCGCGCCAGCGCGATGGGGTGGGCGTCGCGCGGACTTTGCGCGTTGGGGTGCAGCAGCGCCGACTGGGCGCGGTGCCGGTGACGCTCGCGCCGGGCGGCAGCGCCGAAGCGCGACTCGCGCTCGACGGCCCGTCTGGCGGCGCGCTCGTCGCCTCGATCAGCGACCGCGACGGCTTCCTCGCGGACAACGCGCGCTATGCGGTGCTCGACGGCGGGAGCGCCGTCGCGGTGCTGGCGCTGACCGCGTCAGGCCATCCGTCCGAGGCGCTCTATCTCGAGCGCGCCCTGGCCGTCTCCGAGGGCGCCGGGGGGTTCCGGTTTCGCGCCATCCGCGCCTCGTCTTTCTCCGCGTTCGGCCCCGAGGCGCTCGGCGACGTCGACGTGCTTGTCGTCGCCGGGACGCAGGGGCTCGACGAGCGCGGGCGCGAGCGGCTGGCGCGCTTCGTGCGGTCCGGCGGCGGGCTGCTGGTCACGGCCGGCCCCGACGTCGATCCCGCGATCTTCACGCAGGCGCTCGCCGGGATCGTGTCGACCTCGTGGCGCGTGCGGGAGGCGGCGTTGAGTTTCGCGCCGGCCGACGGCCGCCACCCGGTCTTCCGTCCGTTCGGCGGCGTCGGGACGCTCGGCCACGTCAGATTCACGCGCGCGGCACTCGTCGAGGCGCCCGAGGGCGCCGGGATCCTGGCCCGCTATACCGACGGCACGCCGGCGCTCGTCGAGGAGCGAACGGATGCCGGCCGCGTGCTCGTGTTCGGATCGGATCTCAATCACCGGTGGAACGACTTTCCGCTGCAGCCGGCGTTCGTGCCGTTCGTGCACGAAACGATCCGCTACCTCGCCGCACCGCACACCACGCGGTCCGAGTACCTGGTCGGGGAGCTGCCGGGCGCCGCCGGAACTGCGCCGGGCGTCGTGCAGCTGGCGCAGAACCAGCCGCGTAGCCGGCGCGTCGCGGTAAACACCGACCCGCGCGAGTCGGATCCGCGGCGGATGCCGGTGGAGGCGTTCCAGGCGGGCATCTCGCGGCTGCAGGCAAGCGCCGCTCGGGCAGCGCAGACCGAAGCGCGCCGCGATGAAGATGCCCAGGGGCTCTGGTGGTACGGTCTGCTGCTGCTCGTGGTCAGTCTGGCGGCCGAGGGCCTGCTGGGCAGGAGGCTCGGGTGATGGGCGAGCGCCACCTGGAGCTGTCGGCGCTGGTCGCCCGGGTGCGAAACCGATGGCGGGCGATCACCGCACTGCGCGCCTGGGCGACCGGGTCGGCCATGGCGGCCGCCGTGCTCGCGCTTGCCCTGTTCACGCACCGGTTGGTCCGGCCCGAGGAGGAGGCGCTGGTGGCGTTGTGGGCCACCGCCGGTCTCCTGGTGCTTGGCGTGCTGTTCCGCGCGATGGCGCCGGTACGCCGCGCGCCGCGCGACCTGCAAATCGCGCGCTTCATCGAGGAGCGCTGTCCGGAGCTGGAGGACGCCCTCGTCACGGCCGTCGGCCAGCCCGGCCCGGGCGCCGAAGCGATGGCTGCGGCCGTCGTCAGCGACGCCGCCGAGCGCGCGCGGCGCCTCGACCTCGACGCCATCATCAGCCGGCGCGCGTTGAAACGCACGGCGCTCGCCGCCGCGGCGGCGTCGCTCGCGCTGCTGACCGGCGTGGGCTTTTCCGCCGGGCCGGCGGGCGCGGCGGCGCGCACGGCCGGCGTTTATCTGTTCCCGGAACGGCTCGCGCTCGAAGTGTCGCCCGGCGACGCCAGGGTGCGTGCCGGCGAGTCGCTGCGCGTGACTGCCCGGACGTCGGCCGGCGCGTCAATCGTGCCGGTCCTCCGCGTGCGTGACGGCGAGGCGTGGCGCGACCGGAGGATGGACGCCGCGCCCGAGGGGTTTGCGGTCACCATCGAGGCGATTGGGGACGATTTCCAGTACCTCGTCGCCGCAGCCGGCACCTCGACCCGCGCGTACGCCGTCACGGTGCTCCGGCCGCCCCGCGTGGAGCGCATCGATCTGCGCTACGAGTATCCATCCGGTTTCGGCATGGCGCCGCGCTCGGAGAAGGACGGCGGCGACATCTATGGGCCGGCGGGCACGCGCGTCCAGATCACCGTCCACACGGACAAGCCCGTCCGCTCCGCGGCGCTCAACCTCACCGGCGGGCAGCCGATCCCGCTCGCGGGCCGCGGCGGCGCGATGGTGGGCGAGCTGACGATCGCGGAAGACGGCTCGTATCGCGTGGCGCTGGCCGACACCGACGGCCTGACGAACCCGGGCGAGACGGAATATTTCATCCGCACGCTGCAGGACCGGCCACCGGACGTGCGAATCGTCCGTCCTGCGAGCGACCGGCAGGTGACCTCGGTCGAGGAAGTGTCGATTGAAGCAAGCGCCGATGACGATTTCGGGGTCGCGGCGCTCGACCTCGTGTACGCGGTCCGGGGCGGGCCCGAAAAAGTGGTGCCGTTCGACCGCAGGGGCTCTGGCACGGCGGTGACGGGCAGCCGCACGCTGTATCTCGAGGATCTCACGGTCCGTCCTGGCGATTTCGTGACGTACTATGCGCGTGCGCGCGACGTCAGTCGCGGCAAGCACTCGAGCGAGGCGCGGAGCGACATCTTCTTCCTCGAGGTGACCCCGTTCGAGGAGGAGTTCGTGGCCGCCGAGAGCCAGGGGATGGGCGCCGGCAGCGGCGACGAGCAGTCGCTCGAAGAGCTGATCCAGGGGCAGAAGGACATCATCACCGCCACATGGAACCTGGATCGCCGCGGGCGCGAGTCGGGCGCGCGGTCGCCTGACGACATCCGGACCGTCGCTCGGGCGCAGAGCGATCTGCGCGGCCGGACATCGGCGCTGCACGCGCAGATGCAGCGCGCGGGGAATCTGCGGCGCCGGCTGCCCAGCGGCCGCGGCTCGGCGAACCCCGACGCGATGGTCGAAGCCATTGGCAGGGCCGTCCAGGCGATGGGGAGCGCCCATGAGCAGCTCCAAGCGCTCAGGACGACCGACGCGCTGCCGCACGAGATGACCGCCCTGAACGAGCTGTTGCGCGCGCAGGCGGAAATCCGCCAGCGGCAGGTGCAGCAGCAGGCGAGCGGCACTGGCGGGCGCGGCTCGAACCGGCAGCAGCAGGACCTCTCGTCGCTCTTCGATCGTGAGCTCGCCAAGCAGCAGCAGACCAACTACGAGACCCCGGCGAGCCGGGAGTCGCGCAACGAAGAGAACAATCAGGACGAGGTGGCCGATCGGATCCAGGAGCTGGCGCGGCGGCAGGATGCGCTCAACCGCAGCCAGCAGGAGCTCGCGCGGAAGCGTGAGACGGCGTCGCAGGAGGAGATCCGCCGCGAGCTCGAGCGGTTGACGCGCGAACAGACCGAGCTGCGGCGGCAGGCCGAGGAGCTGGCGCGCGAGCTCCAGCAGGGACAGCAGCAGGGCCGCCAACAGGGGCCGCAGCGCGCGCAGCAGAGCAGTGGCGGGCGGGGCGCCGGCGGATCGCCGAGCGATCGCCAGCAGGCCAGCCGCGAGCTGCAGCAGGCGGCCGAGGACATGCAGGGCGCCGCCAGCGAGCTCCGGCGCGACAACCCGCAGCAGGCGAGCGCCCGCGGCAGCCGCGCGGCCGAACGGCTGCGCGACGTGGAGCAGCGGATGCGCGGCAGCCAGCCCGACGACCGCCGCCGCGCCCTTGGCGAGCTGCAGCTTGAGTCGCAGCAACTGGCCGACGCCCAGCGCCGCCTCGGGCAGGACGCCGCCGGCGGCCGCGAGGGGGGCGACCGCGCCGACCGCGCGCGGCGCCGCGCGGCCGAACAGGAGCGGCTCGCCGAGCGCGCCGAGCGGCTCGATCGGTCGGTGCGCCAGCTCGCCGACGGCGGTTCTGACACAAACGCGCTCCAGCAGAATGCGCTCGATGAAGCGGTCAAGGAGCTCGACCGCTCGCGGACCGTCCAGCGGATGCGCGATGCGGCCCGCGCCGAGCGCCAGGTGGCCGAGGGACGAGGACAGGAGTCAGGGGCGAGGGGGCAGGAGCCGCAGGCGCGCAGGCCAGGTCCTTCCGGACCCGGCGAACCGCTCACGCCGCGCGAGAGCGAGGGGATCGCGCGGGGACTCGAGCGGCTTGCCGATCGCCTCGCCGCTGCGGGCGCCGAAAGCGGCGAGTCCGATCAGGCCAGCGAGGAGCTGTCGCGGCTGCGGCAGCTGCGCGAGGAGCTGGCGCGGCTCGACCGGCAGCTCGGCGAGATGCGCGATCGGGCAGGCGACCAGAACGCCGGCCAGAGCGCGCGCGGCCGCGGCGGGCGTCAGGGCGGCCAGGGCGCCGAAGGGGGCCGCGGCGGCCAGAACATCGACGCCACAGGCGGGTGGCAGGACGCCCGCGAGCTGTTGAACGAGCTGCACGAGTTCGGCGTCGTGCCGGACGTCGAAGGATTCAATCCCGGCCGCTCGGCGCCGGGCACGGAGCCGTGGAAGCAGGATTTCGCGAAGTGGGACGAGCTGAAGGTCCAGCTCGCTGCCGCGCTCGAGCGCCTGGAGCGGACGGCCGCCGACCGGGTGCGCGAGCAGCAGTCGCGCGACCGGCTCAACGCGGGGCGAAGTCAGGCGGTGCCGGAGCAGTACCGCCGGCTGGTTGAGCGCTATTACCGCGCACTCGCGGCGGGAGAGAAGAGGTAGCGAACGATATGCAGTTCGCCATCTCGTATCCCTGGTGGGCGCTCCTCCTGCTGGCCGCCGCCATCGTGGCGGTCGCGTGGGGGTTCTACGCCGGCGCCATCGTGCCGCTGTCGCCGCGGCGGCGTGCCGTGCTGGCCGGCCTGCGGGCGCTCGTGCTCCTCGTGCTCGTCGCCTGCCTCCTGCGCCCGGTTCGCGTCGTGCCGCCGGATGTCGCCACCGATGCCGTCGTCCCCGTGCTCATCGACGTCTCGCGAAGCATGCGGCTTGCCGACATGGACGGCGCGAGCCGCATCGTCGTCGCGCGCGACCTGCTCGAAGGCTACGTCCGGCCTGCGCTCGACCGCCGCTTCCGCAGCGAGCTCTGGTCGTTCGGCGACGCGCTCGAGCCGGTGACGGAGACGAGAACGCTCGCCGCCGACGCGCGGCGGAGCGATCTGTCGGGCGCACTCCGCGCCGTGCGTGAGCGCTACCGGCAGCGGCGCGTGGCCGCCGTCGTGGTGATCTCGGACGGCGGCGACACCGGGACCGAGGAGCCGGCGGCCGCCGCCGATGCGGCCGCCGTTCCCGTGTACGCCATCGGCGTGGGCGCTCCGCAGCCGCCGGCCGACTTCGAGGTGCTCGATGTCTCGGCCGGCGAGATGGCGCATGCGGATTCGTCCATCGACATCACAGTCACCGCTATCAGTCGTGGCAATGCGGGGTCCCCACCGCGCACGCCTGCGCGGTGGGGTGCCAATGCGGGTGCGAGCGCGGCGCCGTTCGATCTGCGCGTGCTGGAGAACGGCCGGCCGATCGACCTGCGCCACGTCACGCCGGAAGCTGGCGGCGGCCCCGTGCGCGCGGTGTTTACGGTGTCGCCGTCGCGGGAAACCCCGACGCTCTACACGGTGGAGATTCCGTCGGCGGCGGGCGAGCTTGCGCTCGAGAACAACCGCCGCAGCGTGCTTGTGGAGCCGCCGGGCCGTCGCCGCCGCGTGCTGATGATCGAAGGGGCGCCCGGCTTCGAACACGCGTTCATCAAGCGCGCGCTCGCCGGCGACCCGGGCATCGAGGTCGACTCCGTCGTCCGGAAGGGCCGAGACGCGCGCGGGTCCTCCACCTACTACGTGCAGGCGACCGAACGCCGCGCGGCGCGCCTGACCACCGGATTCCCGCAGGAGCGCTCCGCGCTCTACGAGTACGACGCGATCATCCTGGCCAATGTCGAGGCGGATGCGCTGTCGCGGGCGCAGCTCGACATGCTGGCGACGTTTGTGGACGATCGCGGCGGCGGCCTGCTCGTGCTCGGCGCGAAGTCGTTCGTCCAGCAGGGGTTTGCCGGGACCCCTCTCGAACCGGTGCTGCCGGTCGGCCTCACCGAGCGCGGCAGCGGCGTCATGCGCGCGTCGAGTCGCGTCGAGTCGCGGCTGGCGGTGAGCCTCACGGACGAAGGCCAGGTGCACCCGGTGATGCGGATCGACGCCGCAGACACTCTGGAGCAACGCTGGCGCGCCGTACCGCCGCTGGTGGGCGTGGCCGCGCTGGGTGCGCTCCGCCCGGGCGCGCAGGCGCTGGCGCTCGTCCATGCTCCCGACGGCCCGCGGCCGCTCGTGGCTGTCCAGCGCTACGGACAGGGCCGCTCGATGGTGTTTACCGGCGAGGCGTCATGGCGCTGGCGGATGCAACTGCCGTCCACCGATCGCACCCACGAGCTCTTCTGGCGCCAGGCGGTCCGGTGGGTATCCGCCTCGGCGCCCGATCCCGTGGACGTGGCGCCGCTTTCCGGGCTTGCGCCGGGCATGGGCGCGGCGATGACGGTGGACGTCCGCAGCGACGCGTTCGCACCGATCGTCGACGCCGACGTGCGGCTCTCCATCGCGCGCCCCGGCGGCACGACCGAGGAGGTGGTTGCCAGGCTCGCCGACCCGCAGACGGGGCGTTACACGGGCGAGCTGCGCTTCGACGAGCCGGGCATCTACCGCGTGAGCGCCACGGCGACGCGGGAGGGGGCACCGCTTGGCCGCGCCGCCCGGGCCGTGCTCGTGGGCGGCGCCGACCTGGAGATGGCCGACCCCCGGCTCAACGAGGAGGTGCTGCGGCGTGTCGCGCTCGCGAGCGGCGGGGCGTACGTGTCGGCCAGCCAGGCGTCGATGCTGTCGTCGCTGCTGAAATCGGCGGCAGCCGCGCCGAGCGCGCCGCGGCTCGAGGAGCTGTGGCACAACGCCTGGATCTTCGTCGCGCTCGTCGGGCTGCTCGCCGCCGAGTGGACGCTGCGGCGGCAATGGGGACTGCGATGAGGCGGGTCGTCCTTGCGCTGCTGTTCGTGGCGATTGCAACGGCTGCCGTCGCCGACGAGCGGTACGCCGTGGTCATTTCTGGCGTGTCGGGCGGCGAGCGGTACGCCACGCAGCAGCAGAAGTGGCGGTCGGAGCTCGCCGCGTTCCTGACCGCCGGCTTTGCCTTTGCCGACGCGAACGTCGTCGTCCTCGACGAGGAAAGCGGGGGCAGCTCCCGCGCGACGGCCGCAAACGTCAGGCGTCTCTTCGCCGACCTGCGGAAGCGGCTGACCCGCGACGACACGCTGATGGTCGTCTTCCTCGGGCACGGAACCTTCGACGGCACGGACGCGAAGTTCAACCTCGTCGGCCCCGATCTCAGCGCCGCCGAGTGGAAATCGATGCTCGACGGGCTGCCCGGCCGCCTCGTTCTCGTGAACACCACCGCATCGAGCTTTCCCTTCCTGGAGCAACTCTCGCGCTCCGGGCGCATCGTCATCACCGCCACCGACTCGGCAGCCCAGCGGTTTGCCACGGTGTTTCCCGAGTACTTCACGCGCGCCCTGGCCGACCGCTCGAGCGACTTCGACAAGAACGGCCGCATCTCGGTATGGGAGGCGTTCGCGGCCGCAAGCGCCGGGGTGAAGCGGCACTACGAGCAGCGCGGACAGCTGGCGACCGAGCGGCCGGTCCTCGACGACAACGGCGACGGGCAGGGACGCGAAGCGGACGTGCCGGGCGAGGACGGCGCGGTTGCCCGGACCGTCTATCTCGATGCTGAGCCTGGCGCGGCCGGCGGCGATCCGGCGCTCGTCGCGCTCGATCGGCAGCGCCTCGCGCTCGAGAAGCAGTTCGAGGAGTTGAAGGCGCGCCGGAGCTCGATGACCGACGAGCAGTACCAGGCGGAGCTCGAGCGGATTCTCATCGAGCTGGCGAAGATCGCCCAGGAAATCCGGAAGCGGTCGTAGTCGTTCGGGTCGTGCGAATCGTTCGAACGCTCCGAACCGAACGTCCCGAACGAACCGAACGTCCCAACGACCCGAACGTCGTACTACGCGTACGCTGCTTGCGCGCCCACGACAACACAGGCGTCGACCGGCCTCGGCGTGCCGCTGCGGGCGCGGAACTCGGTTTCCGTGCTGCAGACGTCGAACACCGTGTCGAGCCTTGTGATGGCGAGCATTCGCCGCACGCGAGGCGGCGGCGCCACGAGTGTCAGCCGCCCGCCGCGCTCTCGTGCCGTGCGGAGCGCCAGCACGAGCTCGCCGAGCCCTCGCGCGTCGACCGCGATGAGCCCCGCGAGATTCAGCGCAATCTCCGCGCAGCCGGCGGCGGCCAGCTCCGCCACCTCCGTGCGCAGGCGGCTGTCTTCGACGTTCGCTGCCCCCGCGGTCAGGCGACCGGTCAGGTCGAGCAGCGCCGAGCCGTTCACGAGTCGCGGCGTCGTCGCAATCACCATGTCGGCGGATGACCTCCTGTCCATATAACGGCCGGCGGCGGGAAATCGAACGTCGCTGCGGCCGGAGGGCGGGCGCGCTGGGGTACAGTGGTGGCGCCCATGAAATGCCGACACTGCGGCACCGCGATCGCCGACAGGGCGCTCATCTGCTACCGGTGCGGCCACGCCACGACGGCGCCGCGCGTCAAGCCGCCGGAGGAGGGCTCGCTGTTCGAGCGCCCGCGGCACCGACGGGGCCCGCTCGGGACGCTGATCCTGATTCTGCTGCTCGCCCTCGTGCTGCTCTGGTTTCTGACCCGGCAGGGCTGATTCAAAGCCCAGGGCCGGAAGCCCAAAGCCCAACACCCAAAGCCTATCCACGCTCTTTGACCCCCTCGGAGATGTGCTGCAGCGTGTCACCGATGCGGCTGTCGCGCCCCTCCTTCACCGCCAGGTCGCCGAGCGACCCAGCGCGGCGGCCGTGCAATCAAAGCGCCGCGCTGGGTCGAAACGACACTGTCACGATAGTGACACTAACGCGCCAGAGTTGTGCGAAAACACCAAAGTTTGGCGCGTTAGTGTCACGGCGCCGACGAGGTGGTTGTTCTCGACGACCGGCAGCCGCCGCACCTGGTGTTCGCTCATCAGCTCCGCCGCTTCGCGCGTGGACATGTCCGGCGTCGCTTCGACCATCGTGTCGTCCGGCGAAACGCAGCACGGGTTGGGCGTCATCACGTCGCGGATATTCATGGGGTGCAGGTGGGGTGGGAGGCCAGCCGTATAATCGAATCAGATGGATCGACGCGTCCGGGCGATCGTGCTGACGTCGGTCGCCGCCGCGTTGCTCGTGTTCGCGGTCGTGCAGGATCGCGTGACCGCGGCGGGCGCCGAGCGCTACGCGGAGCTGCAGCGCGCCGCGCTCGCCGCGGGGGCGTCCGCCGTCGCGATTGACGAGGTGATGCGGCCCGCCGTCGCGCGCTCCGTGCGGCAGGGCCTGATCTGGGGCGGGATGGTGCTCGTGGCGGGCCTCGGCCTCGCGGCCGTGGCGGCCAGGAGGGACGCCGGTGAATGACGGGCTGATCTACGACTGGAACCAGGTCGCCCCCGCGACCAAGCCGCCCGTCGTCATGCTGGGCGACGAAACGCTGCGCGACGGGCTCCAGTCGCCGTCGGTCCGAGCTCCTTCGATTGCCGAGAAGATCCGCATCCTCCATCTGCTCGACGCCATCGGCGTCGACGCCACGGACATCGGCCTGCCCGGCGCCGGCGCGCACGTCATGCGTGACGCCGAGCGGCTGGCGCGGGAAATCGTCGAGGCCAGGCTGAGAATCGGAGCGCAGTGCGCGGCGCGAACGGTCGTGTCCGACATTCGGCCGATTGCCGAGATCCAGCAGCGCACGGGCCTGCCGTTCGAGTGCTGCTGCTTCATCGGATCGAGCCCGATCCGGCGGTACGCGGAAGACTGGACCGTCGATCACCTGCAGCGCTGCACGGAGGAGGCGGTCAGCTTTGCCGTCCGGCAGGGGCTTCGGGTGATGTACGTCACCGAAGATACGACGCGGTCGGATCCCGAGACGCTGCGGCGGCTGTTCGCCACGGCGGTCCGGGCGGGCGCGTCACGCATCTGTATTGCCGACACGGTGGGCCATGCGACGCCGTCGGGCGCGCGCGCGGTCGTGCGGTACGCGCGGCGCGTGATCGACGACACGGGCGCGACGGAGGTCGGCATCGACTGGCACGGTCACCGCGACCGCGACATGGGGACCATCAACAGCCTCGCCGCCCTCGAGGCGGGCGCCTCGCGCGTCCACGGCACCATCCTCGGCATCGGCGAGCGGGTCGGCAATACGCCGCTCGACCTGCTGATGGTGAACCTCGTGCTGATGGGGTGGCTCGAGCGCGACCTGACGCACCTCGACGAGTTGGTGCACGCGGTGTCGCAGGCGACGGGCGAGCCGATTCCCGACAACTACCCCGTATTCGGCCGCGACGCGTTCCGCACCGCCACGGGCGTCCACGCCGCCGCCGTCATCAAGGCGTTCCACAAGGACGATCCCGAGCTGACCGACGCGGTGTACTCGGGAGTGCCTGCGAAACTCGTTGGCCGCCATCAGGAGATCGAGATCGGCCCGATGTCTGGCAAGTCGAACGTGCTGTTCTGGCTGGAGCGGCACGGCATCGAGGCGGACGAGGAGCTGGTGGAGCGGCTCTTCAACCGCGCGAAGGCGTCGCGGACCGTCCTCAGAGACGAGGAGATCCTCGCAGAGATCGAGCACGCGCGGGCGTTCACGCGGCTGGACGCGTGAGGACGATCAGGCGGACCGACGCTGCTGTTCCTGCTGGCGGCGGTGCTGGCGCCGCGCAAGCGTCATAAATGGCGCTGCGTCACCGACTTGACGCCAGCCGCTTCTCGATCTGCGGCAGCGCGTCGAGGACCACATCACCCACAATCTGCAGGCTGCGCGCGCTGACCGCGTCGAGCGTGTCCTGCGGCGTGTGCCACGCCGCGTACTCGAGGTCGATGATGTCGACCGCCGGGATCCCGGCGCGGAGAAACGGCATGTGGTCGTCGTCGATTGTCGTTTCTTCGGTCAGAAAGGACGACCGGTATCCGAGCTTCGCCGCCGACGCCCAGACGACGTCGGTCAGCCAGCGCGTCGAGTTGGTATCGCGGCGGATCGTCAGGTTGCGATCTCCAATCATGTCGAGCAGGACGACCGCCTTGAGCCCGCCCAGCGTTTCCGCCTTCTGCGCCGCCTGCACGTAGTGCCGGCTGCCGTACGTGTTGTCGTTGTTCTTGTACCAGTCGACGAACGCTTCCTCGCCGTCGAAAAAGAGCAGTTCGATCGTGTAGTCGTTCTGCCGCGCCTTGAGCACCCGCCCCAGCTCAAGCACGCCGGCGGTCGAGGAGGCGCCGTCGCTCGCGCCGACAAAGCGGGACTCACGGAAGAGCTTGGTGTCGTAGTGCGTGGCGAGCGCAATCCGGTCCTGCCGCCTGCCGGGGATCGTGCCGATGATGTTGACCATCCGTATCCGGCCGACCGGCGTGTCGGCGTCGAACGCCTGTTCCCGGGCGGCGATCCCGGCCGCCTTGAGCTGGTCGAGGATGTACTGCCGGCACTGGGCGAGCGCCGCCGAGCCCGCGGGGCGGGGCCCGAAGCCGACCTGCCGCCGCAGGTCTTCGTACGCGCGGCTGCTGTCGAACTTGGAGGCGCCCTGCAGAGACACAGGTGCGACGGTGCGAGGGTGCGATGGTGCGTCCGACGGTGCGACGGTGCGAGGGTTCACAGGCACGTTCGACGGTGCGGGATTATCTGCATCGGCCGAGCACGCCAGCAGGGCGCAGGCAAGCACCGTCGAACCCGGACCCGAGAGCCGCCCGCACCCTCGCATCGTCGCACCGGCGGACGCACCATCGTACCGTGGCACCCTCGCACCTCGCACCGTGCTACCCGCGTTTCTCCAGCGGCGCGTAGTCGCGCCGCTTGGGACCAATGTAGACCTGGCGCGGCCGCGCGATTTTCTGCTCGGGATCGAGCAGCATCTCTTCCCACTGGGCGATCCAGCCGGCCGTCCGCGGAATCGCGAACAATACCGGGAACATCGTCACGGGGAACCCCATCGCCTGGTAGATGAGGCCCGAATAGAAGTCGACGTTCGGGTACAGCTTCCGCGAGACGAAGTACTCGTCCTGGAGCGCGATGCGCTCGAGCTCGATCGCGATGTCGAGGAGCGGGTTCTTGCTGGTCACCTCGAACACCGCGTCGGCCGTCCGCTTGATGATTTTCGCGCGCGGATCGTACGACTTGTAGATGCGGTGGCCGAACCCCATCAGCCGTCCCTCGCCCGCTTTCACGCGCTTGATGAACCCGGGGACGTTGTTCACGTGCCCGATCTCGTTGAGCATGCGGAGGACCGCCTCGTTGGCGCCGCCGTGCAGCGGGCCGTAGAGCGCCGCCGCCGCCCCCGCCATGGCCGAATACGGGTCGACGTGCGAGCTGCCGATGCCGGGCATCGCGCTCGTGCTGCAGTTCTGCTCGTGGTCGGCGTGAAGGATGAACAGGACGTCGAGCGCGCGCTCGAGCGCCGGATTGACCTTGTATTTCAGCTCGGTCATCCGGAACAGCATGTTCAGGAAGTTGCCGGTGAAGCTCAGGTCGTTGTCCGGCTGGTTGTACGGCCGGCCGATGCAGTGCCGGTACGCGTAGGCCGCGATTGTCGGGACCTTCGCGATCAGGCGGTGGATCTGCTTCTTCCGCGACTGCTCGTCGAAGATCTGCTTGGCGTCGGGGTAGAAGGTCGAGAACGCGCCGACCGTGCTCAGAAACACCCCCATCGGGTGCGCGTCGTACTGGAACCCCTCCATCAGCTTCTTGATGTTCTCGTGGAGCATCGTGTGGAGCATGATGTCGCGGGTCCACGTCTCCAGCTGCGACGTCGTCGGCAGCTCGCCGAAGATGATGAGATACGCCGTCTCGAGGTAGGTGGAGTGTTCGGCCAGCTGTTCGATCGGATAGCCGCGGTACTCGAGGATGCCCTTGTCGCCGTCGATGAAGGTGATCCGGCTGCGACAGGCGGCCGTGTTCATGAACGCGGGGTCGTACGTCATCAGCCCCTGATCGTCCGGCCCGGTCTTGATCTGGCGGAGATCCGTGGCGCGAATGACGCCGTCCGTCATGGGAATGTCGTACGTCTTGCCGGTGCGGTTGTCGGTAATCGTGAGCGTCTCGGCCATAGTGCGGTCAGCTTCTGTCGTCGGTGTCCTGGTCGGGGGCGGGCGCAGGGTCGCCGGGCACGCGGTAGCGCCCTTCGGCCCACCGCGCCAGATCCTCGTTCCGGCACCGCTCGCTGCAGAAGGGCCGCCAGCGCTCGTCGACCGGACGCCTGCGGCACAGGACGCATAACTGCGCCTCGCCCATCCGGCCCATTCTAATCAATTTGCGATTTATGATTCGCGATTCGCGATTGCCAGCCGTACGGGCCGCTGCACCAGTTTCTCGAGCTGGGCGAGATGCCGGCTGGCCGCCCAGGTCTCGAGCTCCGCGTCGCCGGAGGCCCGCAGCTGCAGCAGCATGTCGGTGCCGCGGTCCTGCAGCTCGAGGGCAGAGACCACCTGCGCGTGGCTGCGATCGAGGCTCTCCGCCACGCGCAGGATCGACGCCAGCACGCGCACGCTGCGGCGCAGCGGGGCCGGGAGCTGCGCGTACTCCTCGTGCGTCTTCTTCGGCGTCCCGCGCCGGTGGTAGCGCGCGACGAGCGCCATCACCTCGATCTCGTAGGGCTCGAAGCCGCGCAGGTCGCCGTTCTTGATCAGGTAGTACGAGTGCCGGTGGTGGCGCGGGTAGCTGATGTGCACGCCGAGGTCGTGCATCAGCGCCGCGTACTCGAGCCACTCGCGCTCGCGGTCGGTGAGCCCGTGGAGCGCGCGCGTCTGGTCGAACAGCGCCAGCGCCAGCCGCGCCACGTGCTGGGCGTGCACGGCGACGTAGTGACATCGCTCCGCCAGCTCGATCGTGCTGCGGCGCCGCACGTCGGGGATCCGGTCGACCTGCGCCACGTGCCGCCTGTGGCGCTGCACGTAGTCGAGCACCAGCCCTTCGCGCAGCGCCAGGTCGCAGAGCGTGATCGCGTCGGCATCGAGGCGGCCCAGGATCGTGTCGAGCAGCACCGCTCCCGCGACGACGAGGTCCGCTCGCCGCGGATCGAGCCCAGGGATCGTCAGCCGCCGCTCGATATCGCGGCTGCCGACCTCCTTCCGCACGCGCCGGATCTGCTTGGCCGCCACGCGCAGGTTCCGGAGCTCCTGGGGCGGTGCGCCCTGGGCTGCCGTGGCCGCCACCATCCCCAGGCTCAGAATCGTCCCCGACGTGCCGATCACGCGGTCGAACCCGATCGCCGCAACTTGGTCGCAGTACCGATCGATTTCGCTCAGGATGTGCCGCTCGAGCCGCCGTTCGTCGCGTCCGGACGGCGGATCGCTCCGGATGAACCGCTCCGTCAGGCGGATGACGCCCAGCTTGAAGCTCCGCGCCAGCTGGATCGATGTCGCCGTGCCGAGCGTGATCTCGACGCTGCCGCCGCCGATGTCGATGACGACGGCGCGGCTGCTGCCGATATCGACGCCGTACGCAGCGGCCCGGTGAATCAGTCGCGCCTCTTCGCCGCCGCTGATCACCATCGGCCGGATGCCGGTCTCCTTCTCGACGCGGGCGAGGAACCCGCCGCCGTTGCGCGATTCGCGCACCGCGCTCGTGGCGACGGCAACGATCTCATCGACGCGGTGCGCGTCGGCCAGGCGTTTGAACGTCGCGAGCGCCTGCAGCGCCGCGGCAGTCGCCTCCCGTGTGAGCGCCCGGCCGTCGAGGCCGCCGGCGCCGAGCCGGACCATGACCTTCTCGCGATCGACGACCTCGAACGAGAGGTCAGCCCGCACGCGGACGACGATCATGTGAACGGAGTTCGTTCCGATGTCGATCGCGGCAATGCGCACAGAGATATAGATATAGTAGGCCTCAGGCCTCAGGCCCCAAGCCCAGGCCTCGGGACAGATGGCGACGCCTACGGAGGGACTGATCCGTCAGCGGGTGCGGGCGCTGGCTCGCGCGCTGCCCGCCGCGCAGGAGGGCGCTCCGGCGGCGGTCCACCGGGCGCGCGTCGCGACGCGCCGCCTGCGCGAACTCCTGCCGCTCGTGCATCCCGGGTCCCGCGGCCGCAGGCTCCGCCGCAAGGTGCGGCGGCTCACGCGCGCGCTCGGCCCGGTACGCGAGCTCGACGTCGCGCTCGAGACGCTCGGCGGCCTGGCGGGCGAGGCGCCGCGGGCAGCCGTGGCGCGCCTCAAGCAGGTGCTCCGGCAGGAGCGGCGCCGGCTGCACGACGCGATGGCGCGCGAGGTGCAGCGCGTCGACTTCGACACGCTGCGCCGCCAGGCGATCCACGCCGCGCGCAGCCAACGCCGCCTCGACGCCGCGGCCCGCGCGGCGCGGCGCGCGGTGCGGCTGCGCTCCGCGATTGAAAGCGCGGGCAGCATCTACCTTCCAGACCGTCTGCACGAGGTACGTATTGCGGTCAAGAAGCTGCGGTACGCGCTGGAGCTGGTGCGACATGTTGAGGGCTCCCGGGCGGTCGCACGGCTCCGCCGGCTGAAGGAGGCGCAGGACCTCCTCGGCCGCATGCACGACCTCGACGTACTCGTCGCGCGCGTGCGCGCGCTGCAGGGCTCGGCCAACGCGCCCACGCTCCGCCTCTCGAGCGATCTCGACCGTCTCGTGCGGCGCCTCGAGACGGAGTGCCGCCAGCTGCACGGTCATTACATGGCGCGGCGCAGGGCACTGCTGGCGATCTGCATGCACGCGGCGGCGGCCCCGGCGCGACGCGGGCGCGGAAAGGCGCGGCTGTCGCCGGCCGCCTAGCGGATGTCGAATCCTGTCGAGCTGTACCTCGTCCGTCACGCCATTGCCGCCGAGCGTGGTGCGGAATGGCCCGACGACGACAAGCGGCCGCTGACTGCGCGCGGCGTCTCACGGTTCGAGGAAGCCGTCGAAGGGCTCCGCACCCTGGGGGTGGGGGTCGACGAGATCTTCACCAGCCCGCTCGCGCGGGCCAGGCAGACCGCGGAGCTGCTGGCGGCCGGGCTGCCCGGCGGGCCGGCGGTGCGGGTGCTCGACGCGCTCGCCCCGGGCCACGTGCCGGCCTCGGTGCTGGCGCAGCTGTCCCGCACGGCGCGTCGCCGCCGCATCGCGCTCGTCGGCCATGAGCCGGGCCTTGGCGAGCTGGCCGCGCACCTGATTGGCGCCGGCCGGGCGCTGCCGTTCAAGAAAGGGGGCGTCTGCCGCATCGACGTCGAGAGCCTGACGTCGCGGCGCCCCGGCGCGCTCACCTGGTTCGTGCCGCCAAGGCTGTTGAGAGGGCTGGCGAAGTAACTCAAAACGCAAGACGCAAAACTCAAGAACTCAAGGACGTGGCCAAACGCGTAGCCGTCATCATCAACCCGATCTCCGGAACGGGCGGCCGGAAGGGCGCCGCGCGCGAACGTGCCGAACTGGCCGGCTCGGTGATCGCCGGCCGCGGCCTCGAGGTGGAGGTGTTCGTCACCGAGCGCCCCGGCCACGCGCGCGAGCTGGCCGCCGCGGCCGTTGACGAGGGGGCCTCGACGGTGATCGCCTGGGGCGGGGACGGCACGGTCAACGAGGTCGGCTCGTCACTCGCCTTCCGCAACGTCACGCTCGGCATCGTCCCGAGCGGATCGGGCAACGGGCTCGCGCGCGAGCTGCGCATTCCGTTCGATCCGGTGCGGGCGATCGACGTCGCGCTGGGCGGACGCGAGTGCTGGATCGACGCCGGGGAGCTCGACGGCCGGCTTTTCTTCAACATCGCCGGCATCGGCCTCGACGCGCGGGTGGCGCACCGGTTCGCGTCCGCACGCCGGGTCCGGCGCGGCTTCGTCCGGTATCTCGCCGTCACCGCGCGGGAGCTGTTCACGTACAGGCCGGACTACCATACGGTATTCGCCGACGGCGCCGCGCTCCGGACTCGCGCGCTGCTCGTCGCGATTGCCAACGCGCGGCAGTACGGGAACGGCGCCATCATCGCGCCCGCCGCGCGGCTGACCGACGGGCGGCTCGACGTCGTGGTCGTGGCGGCGCGGTCGCCGCTGGCGGCGCTCGTGCAGGTCCCGCGCGTGTTCCTCGGGCAGATGGCGCGCGTGCCCGAGGTGGCGATGCGCGCCGCCGTCGACATTCGGGTGACGTCGGCCGCTCCGGTGATGTATCACCTGGACGGCGAGCCGTACGTCGGCGGCGTGCTGCTCGCGGCGCGGCCGCGCCCGGGTGCGCTGCGCGTAGCCGTACCCGCCGCCTTCGCCGACGGTCGGGTCGCATGGCGACCCGACTAGCCAGCGCTGTTTAGGCGGTCCGCCATGGCGGACCGCCGTGGCGAGCCTCGCCGTAGCAGAATGCGAAGGCGGGGCTGATACTCGCGTATGACGTTCCGCCATCTCGTCGTTCGCGGTCTGACCCATTACTGGCGCACGAACGCCGCCGTCGTGGCCGGCGTCGCCACGGCGGTCGCCGTGCTGGCCGGCGCGTTGCTCGTCGGCGACTCGGTTCGCGGCAGCCTGCGTGACCTCGTCCTCGAGCGGCTCGGCCGCACCGACCAGATTGTTGCCGCGTCGGGCTTCTTCCGCGAACAGCTTGCCGCGGACCTTCGGGGCGCGCCGCTCGTCATCCTTCCGGGCATCGTCACCGCTCAGGAGAGCGGCCGGCGTGCCGGACAGGTGTCCGTCTACGGGGTCGACGAACGCTTCTGGGCGTTCCACGGCATGACCGTTGCGGGCCCCGCCGAGAGGGATGCGCTGCTCAGCCTGGCGCTGGCGACCGAGCTGGGCGCCATCCCGGAGAGCACGCTGCTCGTGCGCGTACAGCGCCCGTCGGAGATTCCGCTCGAGTCGCTCCATGGCCGCAAAGACGACCTGACGCGCACGCTCCGGCTCGCCGTCCGCGCATCGGTTCCCGCCTCCGAGCTCGGTGAGTTCTCGCTCGACGCCCAGCAGGGCGACGTGCGGGCGGTGTTCGTGCCGCTCGACGAGCTGCAGCAGGAGCTGGAGATCGAGGGGCGCGTCAACACGATTCTGTTCTCGCAGTCGCCCGACGCCCGCCCCGGGGGTGCCGTGGCGCTCGAGCGGCTCGTCCGCGATCGCGCGACGCTCGACGATCTGGGTCTGACGCTGCGCGTCCTCGAGGACCGCGGCCTGCTCGCTCTCGGCGCCGACGCGGGGCTGCTTACTGACGCGCAGGCTGGCGCCGCCACGGCCGCGGCCGAAGCACGCGGCATGAAGACCATTCCAGTCCTCACGTACCTCGCCAACACGCTGCGTGTGGGCGAGCGGGAGATTCCGTACTCGCTCGTGACGGCGATCGATCTCGCGACCGTGGCGCCGGCGCCGCCGCCGCGCGGCCCAGAGCCGCCTATCGTGCTGAACGAGTGGGCGGCGCGCGAGCTTGCCGCTCGTCCCGGCGACACCGTGTCGATGGAGTACCACCTGTGGGAAGAACCCGGCCGTCTCGTGACGCGGTCGGCCCACTTCCGCGTCGCCGCCGTGGTGCCCGTTGAAGCTGGCGACGCCGATCTTGCGCCCGAGTACCCGGGGATTACCGATTCGCCGACGCTCGTCGACTGGAACCCGCCGTTTCCGATCGACCTGCGCCGCATCCGTCGCGTCGACGAGGAGTACTGGGAGCAATACCGGACGACGCCGAAGGCGTTCATTCCGCTCGAGACGGGGCAGCGGCTCTGGCGCTCGCGGTACGGCGCGCTCACGTCCGTCCGGATCGCGCCGGCCGCCGGCGAGTTGCCGGAGGAGGCGCGGCAGGCCTACGAGCAGCGCCTGCGGTCGGGCCTGGATCCGCTCGAGACCGGGCTGGCGGTGCGCAACGTCCGCGGCGAAGGGCTCGCGGCGTCGCGCGGCGCGACCGATTTCGGCGCCTACTTCCTCTACTTCAGCTTCTTCATCGTCGTCTCGGCGCTGCTGCTGGCGGCGCTCTTCTTCAAGCTCGGGGTCGAGCAGCGCGGGCGCGAGGTCGGCCTGCTCCGCGCCGTCGGCTTCGGGTCCGCGGACCTGCGGCGTCTGTTCCTGTCGGAAGGACTGGTGCTGGCGGTGACGGGCAGCGCGGTTGGCGCAATCGGTGCCGTGGGATACGCGGCGCTGCTGATGATCGGCCTGCGCACGTGGTGGGTCGATGCGGTGGGGACGAACGCGCTCGCGCTGCACGTCTCGCCGGCGTCGCTCGCCGTGGGGGCGTCCGGCGGCATTGCTGCCGCGTTCGTCTGCGTCTGGTGGACGCTGCGCGGGCTCGGGAAGATCTCGGAGCGTACGCTGCTGGCGGGGCAGATCGACAACTCCCAACCCCTCAACTCCCAACTCCCAACTGTCGGGCCTTCGCGGTTTGGGCGTTGGCGTCTTGGGCGTTGGGAGTTGACGCGTTGGGCGTGGAACGTCTTAGGCCTGGCGCTTGTCGCCGTCCTCCTCCTGGCCGCCTCCGCCGCGGGCCTCGTGGCACCGGGCGGGGCCTTCTTTGGCGCCGGTGCGCTGCTGCTCGTGGCGGCGCTCGGTCTCTTTGCCGGGGCGTTCCGGCGTCCGGCGCGACAGGCGATTGGCGGCCGCGGCTGGCAGCCGGTGTCGCATCTGGGCCTGCGGAATACCACCTACCGGCCCGGGCGCAGCGTGCTGTCGATTGCCGTGATCGCATCCGCCACGTTCATCCTCATCGCGGTTGATGCGTTCCGGCGTGACACGGGCATCGACCCCGGCGACCGGCAGTCGGGGCTTGGCGGCTACACGCTCCTGGTCGAAACGCTCCTGCCGATCGTCCACGATCCGAACTCGGTGGAGGGGCGCGACGCGCTCAATCTGGTCGATCTCGAGTCGACGCGGATCGAGCCGTTCCGGCTGCTGCCGGGCGACGACGCGAGCTGTCTCAATTTGTACGAGCCGCGGAACCCGCGCATCCTGGCGCCGGGCGACGGCTTCCTCCGCGAGGCTCGCTTCGCGTTTCAGAGCTCCCTTGCGTCAACCGATGAGGAACGCGCCAACCCGTGGCGGCTGCTGCACCGCCGGGAGCGGGACGGTGCGGTCCCGGTGATTGCCGACGCGAACTCGATGACCTACATCCTCCACCGGCAGCTCGGCGACGACATCGTGATCACCCGGGGCGACCGGCAGATCCGACTGCGGCTGGTGGCCGCGCTGCGCGACAGCATCTTCCAGAGCGAGCTGCTGATGGCCGAGGATCGGTTCCTCGAGCTGTTCCCGGAGGAGGAGGGGTATCGGTTCCTGTTGCTCGAGACCGTCCCCGAGCGCGCCGGCGACGTCGCCGGAGTGATCGAGAGCGCGCTCGCCGACTTCGGGGCCGACGCAACAGGTACGGCCGAGCGGCTCGCACGGTTCCACCGCGTCGAAAACACCTATCTGTCCACGTTCCGCACGCTCGGCGGACTCGGCCTGCTGCTCGGGACGATCGGGCTGGCGACGGTGTTCCTGCGCAACGCGCTCGAGCGCCGGCGCGAGCTGGCGCTGCTCGGCGCCGTCGGCTACCGGCAGCGGCATTTCGTGCTCATGGCGGCGGCCGAGAACGCGCTGCTGCTCGGCGCAGGGCTGGCGACCGGCGCGCTGTGCGCGGCGCTCGCGATTGCGCCGGCCGTGGCGGAGCGCGGCGGGCGGCTGCCGCTCACGAGCGGCGGCGCGCTGCTGGTCTTTGCGGTCTTCGTGACGGGTCTGCTATCGTCACTCGCGGCAACCCGGGCTGCGACGCGCGCGCCGCTCCTCGATGCCTTGAGGTCTGAGTGATGAGGCGACTCCTCGCAACCGCGGCCGTCACGATCGTGGCCGGTATCGTCGTGGTTGCCATCCTCTTCCTGTTTTTCGGCTTTCGCATCCGGCTCGACGGCGGCGGCACGCCGCGCCCGACCTTCGAGATCGACCCGGAGGCGCACGCGGCCGAAGTGGCGCGCCACCGCGAAGCGCAGCGCCGGCAACAGGCCGAGGCGACGCCTGCCGAGGCCGCGCCTCCAGAGGCCGCGCCGACGAAGGCGGCCCCTGCCGTGGCGGCTCCGTACTGGACCGACTTCCGTGGTCCATTCCGCGACGGCCATTACCGCCAGCGGGCGATTCGAACGAAGTGGCCGGCCGGCGGGCTCACGCCGCTCTGGAAGCAGCCGATTGGGGGCGGCTACGCGTCGTTTGTCATCGCTCGCGGGCGGGCGTTCACCATCGAACAGCGTGGGCCCCAGGAAGTGGTCGCTGCCTACGAGGTGACGACCGGCCGCGAGCTGTGGACCACCAGCTGGAATGCGCTGTTCCGCGAATCGCTCGGCGGGGATGGGCCCCGCGCCACGCCAACCTGGTCCGACGGGGTCGTCTACGCGCTGGGCGCGACCGGCGAGCTGCGGGCGCTCGACGAGGCGACCGGCCGCATGCTGTGGCGCACGAACATCCTCGAGGAGAACGGCGCGACCAACCTCGACTGGGGCATGGCGGCATCGCCGCTCATCGTCGACCAGACGGTCGTCGTGCTCCCGGGCGGACCGGACGGCCGTTCGGTGGTCGCGTACGACCGCCGAACGGGCGCGCGCGTCTGGTCGTCGCTCTCCGACAAGCAGGCATATGCCTCGCCGATGCTCGTCACGCTCGGCGGCGTCCGGCAGCTCGTCGTGTTTGCCGCGACCCGGCTGGTCGGCCTGTCGCCCGATCGCGGCGATCTGCTGTGGGAGTTCCCCTGGAGGACCGCGTTCGACATCAACGCGGGACAGCCGCTGGTCCTCGGTGAGAATCGTGTGTTCCTCTCATCGGGCTACGGCACCGGCGCGGCCGTGATCGAGCTGATTGCGGCGGGGGCGGCTGGTCCAGACGGACCCGCTCCACGTGCCGTCCCTTTTTCGGTGCGGGAGATCTGGCGCAACAACCGCATGAAGAACCAGTTCACCAGCTCGGTCCTGCACGAAGGGTTGATCTACGGGCTCGATGAATCGATTCTGGCCTGCGTGGACGCTGCGACCGGCGAGCTGCGATGGAAAGGGGGCCGCTACGGGTACGGCCAGGTGCTGCTGGCGAGCGGCCACCTCGTCGTGCTGACCGAGGATGGCGACCTGGCGCTCGTCCGCGCGACGCCGGAGCGGCACGAGGAGATCGTCCGGTTCCCGGCGATCAGCGGCAAGACGTGGAATCATCCTGCAATGGCCGATGGCGTCCTGCTCATCCGCAATCTCGCCGAGATGGCGGCCTACGACCTTCGATGATCGGCCGGCTGCTGCTCCTCGCGATCGCCGTCGCGTGGCTCGGGGCGGGCGCGCCGCCGCACGTCGTGTCCGGCTTTAGCCGGACCCCGCCCGTGTCAGCGCAGGATCCTGCGCCCGCGGTCCGCATGGTCGCGGACGAAGGCGAGGGCGCGAAATACTGGCCGCGCTGGCGGGGGCCGTCCGGTCAGGGCCTCGCCAGCGGCAGCGGCTATCCGGATGCGTGGTCGCCGACCGAGAACATTCTCTGGAAGACGCCGGTGCCCGGCAGGGGCAACTCGTCGCCGATCGTCTGGGGCGACCGCATCTTCCTGACGACGGCGTACGAGGGCGGGCGGAAGCTGACGCTGCTGGCGTTCCGTCGATCCGACGGGCGGCTGTTGTGGGAGACGCCCGCGCCGCCAGGGAGGA
This sequence comes from Acidobacteriota bacterium, assembly GCA_016192845.1. GTDB lineage: Bacteria > Acidobacteriota > Vicinamibacteria > Vicinamibacterales > UBA2999 > MELF01. The sequence goes on along the minus strand of JACPTI010000065.1, from coordinate 7,449 downwards.
CCGATAGCGGCGCGAACTACAAGAACGGCCACGCCTCGTCCACCCCCGCCACCGACGGGCAGCGCGTCTACGTGTGGTTCGGGCCGCGGGGGCTGTTTGCGTTCGATTTCAGCGGAAAGCTCGTCTGGCACCGCGACCTCGGCCCGATGGAGGCCTACCACGGGACGGCGGGATCGCCGCTGCTCTATCGCGACCGCATCATCCTGTATCAGGACCAGTACGACGGCTCTTTCATCGCCGCCTTCGACACGCGGACCGGCCAGGAGCTGTGGCGCACGCGCCGCAGCGCCAACGTCGGCTGGGGGACGCCGATTGCCGTGCGCGTCGGCGGCCGCGACGAAGTCATCGTCAACAGCCAGCGGTGGGTGCACGCCTACGATCCGGCGACGGGGCGCGAGCTGTGGCGCTGCGGCGGCACGACGTACGAAGTGATTCCGACGCCGGTGGTCGGCTACGGCCTCGTCTTCTGCTCGTCGGGGCGCGCCGGGCCGACGCTCGCCATCCGGCCGGGCGGAAGCGGCGACGTGACGCGGACGCACCTGGCGTGGACGAGCCCGCGGGGCTCACCGTTCGTGCCGTCGCCGGTTCTCTACGGCAGCCAGCTCTACATGGTGAACGACATGGCGAGCATCGTCACGTCGCTCGACCCGCAGACGGGGAAGGCGCTGTTCCAGGGGAGGCTCGGCGTCGCGCGCCGCGAAGGCTTTTCGGCCTCGCCGGTCGCGGCCGACGGCAAGGTGTTCTTTACGAACGACGAGGGGGAGACGTTCGTGCTCAAGGCGGGGCCGGCGTTCGAGCTGCTGCACGTCAACGATATGCGGGAGCGGACGCTCGCCTCGCCGGCGCTCGTCGACGGTCGCTGGTACATCAGGACCGATCGGAATCTCTACGCGGTCGGCCGGTAGTACAGCACCATGGCCGCGCCGACCGACGCCAGCACGAAGCCGACGAAGAGCAGCGGATTCAGTGCCTGCTTCGGGGGGTGAATCGCCATCGCGACGAATACGTTGACGATCGGCGCGCCGCCGAAAACGAGCGGCATCACGTAGACCGGCAGCCCGCCGGCGCGGAACGACCAGATGATGCACGCGGCGCCCGCGGCGCCGAGCGCGCCGGCCACGGTAGCGGTGACGAGTCCGCCGGGGTTGAATCCGCCGAGGTCGCCCTGCGCGCTCAGGCCCGCCACCGGGACGAGCACGCCAATCAAGAAGTACGCGACGCCGACGCAGAGAAGGGCCTTCAGTGGATTGCCGAGCTGCGTCTGTCCCATGTGGAGGAGCGCGCCGTACGCGCCCCACGACAACACCGCTCCCAGGACGAACATGACCCACGTCATACGTTTTGACCTCGCTTGCGACATGTGTGATGGCTGGAGACCGAGATTCTATGTCATCTTGCCGGGGGACGAGCCGCGATGACAGAGGGCATCCTCGACGCCGCAATCCTCGTACGTCCGCTCCGTGAGGCCGATCTCGACGCGGCCGATCGCGTCCTGCGCCTCGCGTTCGGCACCTTCCTCGGTGCGCCGGATCCGGCACGCTTCATGGCCGACATCGCCTACGTGCGCCCGCGCTGGCGCGCGGACCCATCGGCTGCGTTCGCGGCGGACATCGGCGGCGACGTCGTCGGATCGAACTTCGCGGCCAACTGGGGGAGCGTCGGCTTCTTCGGGCCGCTCACCGTCCGCCCCGATCTGTGGGATCGCGGGGTCGCGTCGCGGCTGATGGAGCCGATCATGGACCGCTTCTCCGCGTGGGGCATCCGGCAGGCGGGGCTCTTTACGTTTCCGCACAGTCCGAAGCACCTGTCGCTCTATCAGAAGTTCGGCTTCTGGCCCGGATGTCTGACGGCGATCATGTCGCGGCCGGTCGCCGCGCCAGACGGTGCGCCGCAGTGGTCGCGGTTGTCCGAGATTCCGCCGGCGGAGCAGCCGGCGATGCTGGCGCGCTGCCGCGAGCTGACCGACGCGGTGTACGACGGACTGGACGTCACGCATGAGATGGCGGCCGTGGAGGCCCACCGGTTGGGCGAGTCGGTGCTCGTGTGGGATGACGGCAGGCTCGCGGCGCTCGCCGTCTGTCATTATGGCGCCGGCACGGAAGGCGGGAGCGGCTCGTGCTACGTGAAGTTCGGCGCGGCGCGTCCCGGGCCGCGAGCGGGCGAACGTTTCGACCGGCTGCTGGACGCGTGCGCCACGCTGGCGTCGCGCGAGGAGCTGCCGCGGCTCGTGGCCGGCGTGAACACTGCACGGCACGAGGCGTATCGCCAACTGCTGGCGCGCGGGTTCCGTACCGACCGTCTCGGCGTAGCCATGCACAGGGGGAACGACGCCGGCTACAATCGGCCCGGCGTCTTTGTCATTGACGACTGGCGTTGAACGTTCCGGTAGACTCCGCGCGCGACTGAAAGTCGCCCCGCGCGCGGGTGTCGCAGCCCGACGCGGTAGTCGTTCATAGGCGCGCGCCACGGCGCGCGCATCGCTAGTCCCACGTGCTCGTTAGCTCGATGCAGCCGATCAGATCGGACCTGCTGAAAGCTGACCGCCTGAAAGGCGGTGGGTTTAGACCTGGCACGTGGGACTAAAACCGGTTTCATAACCGCTCGGCATGAGGCGTGATACCTCCTCCGCAAACTGGCTCCGCTCGATTCCCATCCGGCCACAACGCGAACAACGTGCCTCGCTGCGCGCTTCCGCTGACTACAGTTTGCTTCGGAGGCATCACGCCCCATGCCGCAGCGACGTGGCGAGAGGTGGTATGTCCGGAGGCAAACCGTGGGAGGCGTAAGTGCGCAGCGAGAGCGGATGCTCGAGTGCAGCGGGATGCATGACGAGCGGAGCCGGTTTGACGGAGGACATACCACCTCTCGCAGCGGCGGGCGGCAGGTTATGAAACCGCTTCTGGCGGCGGCCGTCGCGGCGGCCCTGCTCCTGCTCGCGAGCGGTCCGTCGCTCCTGGGCGCACGCGCGGCGGCCGACCGCGCCGAAATCCGCCGCGACACGTTCGGCATTCCGCACATCCTGGCCGAGGACGAGGAGGCGGCCGGCTTCGCGTTCGGCTACGCGATGGCCGAGGATCACGCGTCCGAGATCGGCCGGCGCTACCTGCAGGCGCGCGGGGAGGCGGCGCGCCATTTCGGCGCGGCGCACGCCGACAGCGATCTCGCGATGCGGCGTCTCGACAATCGCGCGGCCGCGCGGCGGGCGCTCGCGGACGAGACCGGCAGACGGTTCCGGCGGTGGCTGCAGGGGTTCGCGGCAGGGGTCAATCAGTACGTGACGGAGCGCCGCGACGCGCTGCCGGCGTGGATGCCGACCGTGGAGGCGTCGGATCCGCTCGCGTACGGGCGGATGTTCGGGATTCTCGCGGCGCTCCGGCCGCCCGCCGATCTGATCGCGAAGTACGCGCCTGCTGCCGTCGCGCCCGCGCCGGCGGAGGGTCTTCCAGCCGACGCGCCCGGCTCGAACGCGGTGGCGCTCGGGGCGGCGAAGACGACCTCCGGCCGGCCGATCCTGCTCGGCAATCCGCATCTGTCGTGGTCGTCGCTCTACTGGGAGGCGCACGTCACGATTCCCGGCCGGGTGAACTTCTACGGATCGACGCTCGTCGGCATCCCCGTACTGCGCGCCGGCTTCAACGATCGGCTCGGCTACGTCCAGACGAACAACGATCCCGATCTCGAGGACATCTACGCGCTGCCGCTCGCGTCCGGGCGGACCGACGCGTTCGTGCACGGCGGCCGCGTGCGCTCGTTCGAGCGGCGCCGGGTGGCGGTGGAAGTGTTGCAGCCGGACGGCTCAGTGTTCGTCGACGCACGTGAGTATGAGGAGACGCCGCTCGGGCCAGTCATCTACCGCACGGACGATCGCGTCTTCGTCGTCCGCTCGATGAACCTCGAGTGGTGGCGGCAGTACGAAGGGTTTTACGAGCTGATGCAGGCCGAGTCGCTCGAGGCATTCCGCAGCATTCTCGGCCGCCGGCTGACGATGACCTCCAACTACACGTATGCGGACGTCGAGGGCAACATCCTGTACGCGTGGAACGCGCGGCTGCCGCGGCGGCCGGATCCGGCCTTCGACTACAGCCTCGACGTGCCGGCGGACACGCGGCGGCTGTTCTGGCGCGGCGTGCACCGGCTGCGCGATCTGCCGTCGCTGCTCAATCCGCCCGGGGGTTACATTCAGAACGCCAACAACCCGCCCTGGTGGACGACGCTGCGGGCGTCGATCACGCCGGAGCGGTATCCGTCGTACATCGAGCGTGGGGAGCTATCTCTCCGGGCGCAGGCGGTGCTCGAGACGGTGGATGCGGCGGGAGTGCTGTCGCCTGGCGACCTGCTGACGCTCAAGTTCTCGAGCCGCATGCGCATGGCCGATCGCCTGATCCCGGAGCTGCGTGCGACCGCGCAGCAGGTGGACGCGTCAACGGAGGCGCTTCGTGCCGGCGTCGAGACGCTGGCGGCGTGGGACCGTCAGGCGCGCGCGGACAGCCGCGGGGCCGTGCTGTTCGACCGGTGGCTGTCGCTGCATCCGGACCCGTTCGCAACGCCGTGGAGCCCGGCGGAGCCGATGACGACCCCGCGCGGGCTGGCCGATCGGGCGGCGGCGGTCGCGGCGCTCGAGCGCGCGGTGGCTGACGTACGGCAGCAGTACAACAGCGAGCGCGTCGCGTGGGGCGACGTCCATCGGTTCCGCATGGGCGACATCGACCTGCCGGGCGACGGCGCGCCGGGCCGGTACGGCGTGTTCCGTGTGCTCGCGTTCGAGCAGGCCGCCGACGGCGCGCGCGTCGCCGGCCGCCGCAGTCCGGACGAGCCGCTTGCCGGCTTCGGCGATGCGTGGATCCTGCTCGTGCACTTCACGCGTCCCGTCACGGCCTGGTCGGTGCTGGCGTACGGGCAGACGACCGATCTGGCCTCGCCGCACAGCCGCGATCAAATCCGGCTGTTCGCGGAGCACAGGCTCCGGCCCGTGTGGTTCAGCGACGAGGCGATCGCGGCCAACCTCGAACGGCGCTACCGGCCGGGTGCCTCCACGGTCGTGACGACGCGCTGAAGGGCGTCAGTATCGACGCGGGTTAAAGCACTCCCGAACTTCCGAATCTGGCTCCGATACGACGACGGTGTCGAAGGAGAAGTCGACCTCTCCGACTTGGCCGGGCGTGGTGTGTTCGAGGCGTGGAATGACCCAACGTTCTTCAAGTCGGTACGGCTGGCGTCTCACGGAGTGATCGAGTGGGGATCTGACATCGACATCTGTCCCGATGCGATGTACTTGCGGCTTACGGGCAAGTCGCCGGAGGAGATCTTCCCCAGTCTCAGGTCGGTTCCGGCGGATGCCTGAGATCTGCCGCTTCTACGGGATCGTCATCAAGATGTACTTCGCGGATCACGCGCCGCGACATTTTCACGCTGAGTACGCGGAGCACGAGGCGAGAATCGCCTGTGCTCGTTTGTCGGAGTCGTCTTGTTCGTCGTCAGACGCTGAGAGCGTCTTCCGTTCTCATCGATCGGCCTGAGGTCGCCGCGTTCGTCCAACATCGCCTTTGCCCTCGTGCTCGCCGTGGCGATGCTGTATCTGATGGTCTCCTTCTAGTTGTGGAGGCGCGACGTGCTCGCGAATGCGACGGCGCATAGCACAATACTGTTTGTGGCCCTGACGACGCACGAACCGACGGCGTAACAAGCACGCGCCGGGCCTCACCCTTCTCCGGAGCACGGCGATGGTCAGAACGTACGGCCATCGAGCTCTGGTACGAGCCGCCGACACCCGTGGATCCGCCGTCTCGGCGCGGTGCCGCCGGGCGCACGCGTGCGCCATCCTGATGCGCCCCTTGGTGCGGGGACCCGGGAGAAGGCTTCGACTACAGACTTGACGCGGGGGTGGATTCGGGGCACGCTCGTCGGCAAATCGCCAACCTCAGGAGCTTTCCATGGTGGTGGTATCGAATCGCGTCCCCGTGGTCAAAGGGCAGGAAGCGGAGTTTGCCGCGCGGTTCTCGAAACGTGCGGGGCTGGTCGAACGGCATCCCGGCTTCATACGGCTGGAGATCCTGCGGCCGGAATCGATCACGCTGCGCGGACAGCAGATGGGCGGCTCCGACTACCACGTCGTGCTCACGTACTGGGAGCGAAAAGAGGACTTCATTGCGTGGACCGAGAGCGAGGACTTCCGGACGGCGCACTCGCAGCAGCCGCCCAGGGAGATGTTCGCCGGCCCCAGCGTGTTCGAGATGCACGAAATCATCCAGTCGGCTGGCAAGCCGGTCGGCTCCTGAATGCGGCGGGCGGGCCACCCCCCCGCGTGCTAGCATGTGGCCGCCATCATGGCCGGCGATGACGGACTGACCCGGCGAACCTTCCTCGAACGGGCGGGAGTCGCTGCGCTGAGCGCGGGACTGGCCGCACGGCCGCGCACGTCGCACGCCCAGCTCGCCGTCCCGAACTCGTCGGGCACCGCGCCGCCACAGCTCAAGACGCCCCCACGCGCCTGCGACTGCCACATGCACATCTACGACCCGGCACGCTTCCCGATGCCGCCGAGCCAACGCGTGGCCCCGACCAATGCCGCAGTGCCGCAGTACCGGCTTCTACAGAAACGGATCGGCACGACCCGTGTCGTCATTGTCACCCCGCGCAACTACGCGACCGACAATCGCGTCACCGTCGATGCGATCGCGCAGCTCGCACCTAATGCGCGAGGCGTCGCCGTCATCCATCCGACGATCACCGATGCGGAGCTGAAGGAGCTGCACGGCGGCGGCATTCGCGGCATCCGGTTCAGCCTCACCGACCCGGCCACCGCCGTCGTCACGTTCGACATGATCGAGCCGCTCGCGAAGCGGGTGGCGGGCCTCGGCTGGCACGTGCAAATCAATATGACCGCCGACCAGATCGCTGCGGCCGAGGCGCTGTGGAAGCGGCTCCCCTCGCCGATCGTGTTCGATCACATCGGGCAGCTTCCGGGATCTGTGGGAGTTGCGCATCCTGCGTATACGGTGATGCGCCGCCTCCTCGATGTGGGGCGGGCATGGGTGAAGCTCTCGGTGACCTACAGCAACACGACCGACGGCCCGCCCGGCTACGCGGATGTCGTCCGGGTGGGGCAGGCTTTTGTGAAGGCGGCGCCGGAGCGGCTGGTCTGGGGCAGCAACTGGCCGCATCCCAACGAGACGCGGAAGCCGGACGACGCGTTGCTGTTCGACCTGATGGCGCGATGGGCGCCCGATGAAGCGACGCGTCGCCGGATTCTCGTGGACAACCCGCGCACCCTGTACGATTTCGCCGACGCGTAACGGAACCCTAGTCCGGCTTTCGCACAATAGGAGGTCCTATTCTCATGCCACAGGCCTCCCGTCTGGGCCGGACACGGATGAACGCATAGATGAAAGAAGTAGCGGCATCCAACGACCGAGGTCGAAGGTGTTGACGGACTTGCGTTGTTCGCCAGAA
>JACPTI010000064.1 GCA_016192845.1 Acidobacteriota bacterium | reverse complement strand
GCGATTTCGACGCCGTCATTGTCGCGGCCTGCACGCCGGAAACGCAGCTCCGCCGCGTGATGAAACGCGATGGACTACCGGAGCCGGCGGCGCGGCAGCGCATTGCTGCGCAGCTGCCGATCGACGAGAAGATCCGGCGCGCCGACCATGTGATCCGCACGGACGGGTCGTTCAAGGAGACGGATCGGCAGATCCGAACGGTTCTCTCGGCGCTAGCCGCTAGCCGGTAGCTGGTAGCTGGTAGCTGGTAGTGAGCGCCGCCATCCTCGGCTACCGGCTACCGGCTATCAGCTAGCGGCTAGAGGCGCGCATCAATGGCCTGCGCCGCCACGGTGTCTTTGGCCGGCGCGAGGCGCTCCTCCACGAACGTGTTCCACTCGTGGCACTGCGGGCACTGCCAGAGCGGCTCCGTGCTGCGATACCGGCAGCGGCGGCAGATGTGCGGGTCGAGATAGAAGACCGCCTCGTGCGTCAGCTCGACGTACCGCCGGATGAGCGACGCGTCGAAACCGAGCGCGGCGAGCACCTCCCAGATCTGCTGGTGGATGGCCAGCGCGTGCGGGTGGTGGGGCAGCGCGTCGAGGAGCTGATCGAGCGCGGCGCGATGCTGTCCCCCCGAGGCAAGGTGCCGGGCGAGGGCCAGGCGCGCGCGCCAACCCTGAGGGTCGCGGTCAATCAGGCGCCGGCAGAGGTCCGCGAACCGGTGCGGCGTGCCCAGGCGCCGGTAGGCGCGCTCGAGGCGCTCCAGCGCGAAGTGCGCGTGCTCGGGCACGGCGGCGATCAGGCGCTCCCAGACCTCGATCGCGCCCGCCGGGTTGCCCTGCTGCTCGCGGACGTCGCCCAGATTGAGATAGGCCGGCACGGTCCGGACGTCGGCGTCGATCGCGTCCGCAAAGGTCCGGGCGGCCGCGGCGCCGTGGCCGGCGCGCTGCTGCTCGAGACCGATCTCGTTGCGGAGAAAGCCCAGAATCTGCCGATCGTCCGGGTGGCGGCCGGCGTCGATCTTGCCCACCTGCTCGCGGACGCGCAGCGCCTCGGCCCACTGGTGCTGCTCCTCGTACAGCTTCTGGAGGTTCACCAGCGCATAGCGGTTCTTCGGATCGAGGCGCAGCACCTCGTGAAACGTTTCGATCGCCCGATCGACGAATCCGCCGTGGCGGAAATCGAGCCCCAGGCAGAGCAGCACGTACGCCTGCTCCAGCGTCGTCAGATCCGGGCGCTGGAGGAGCGCCTGGTGCACGTTGATCGCGCGGCCCACCTGTCCTTTCTGCCGGTACAGATTGCCGAGGATCATCTGAATCTCGAGGGCGTCGGTGTCGGTGCTGGTGGCGAGCGTCAGCTCTTCGATGGCCTGATCGACCTGGTTGTCGATCAGGAAGTTGAGGCCGAGCATGTAATGGGGCGTTTCCCGGAGGCGGCGGCGGTCGATCCAGCGGCCGTCGCGCAGCTTGTAGCGCTCCCAGGCCTTGCCCACCGCGAGCCCCACGAGGAGCGCGACGAGCACCGCCAGGAGGTACATCTGGGTCGTCACACCATTTCCGTCCGCCACAGATCGTGCAGGTGCACGATGCCTTCGACCCGCCGGTCGGCATCGACGACGACGAGCGAGGTGATCTTGCGCTGCTCGAGGATGTTCAGCGCCTGCGCCGCCAGCATCAGGCGGTCGATCGTCACCGGCGTGCGTGTCATGACGTCTGCGGCCGTCAGTTTGAGGAGGTCGACCGAGGCGCTCATGTGGCGCCGGAGGTCGCCGTCGGTGATGATGCCGGCCAGGCGTCCGTGGTCGACGACGCACGTCATGCCGAGGCGCTTGCGCGACATTTCGTCGACCACGGCGGGCATCGGGGTCGTCGGGCCGACGATTGGTACCCGGTCGCCGCTCTGCATCAGCTGCTCGACGCGCATGAGGCGCTTGCCGAGCTTGCCGCCCGGATGCAGGTGCGCGAAGTCCTCCTCACGGAAGCCCTTGGCGACGAGCAGCGTCATCGCCAGGGCATCGCCGAGCGCGAGCGCCGCCGTGGTACTCGCGGTCGGGACGAGGTTCATGGGGCACGCCTCGGCGGGCACCCGGCAGTCGAGCGCCACGTCCGACGCCTGCGCCAGCGTGGACGCCGGGTTCCCGCTCAGCGTGATCAGCCGGGCGCCCAGCCGCTTGATCGTCTCGAGCAGCCGCAGCAGCTCCTCCGTCTCGCCGCTGTTCGACAGCGCCACCACGACGTCGTCTCCCTGCAGGGCGCCGAGGTCGCCGTGCACCGCCTCGGCCGGATGCAGGAAGAACGCGGGGGTGCCGGTACTCGACAGCGTCGCCGCGATCTTGCGGCAGATGATGCCCGACTTGCCCATGCCGGTCACGATGACGCGGCCGCGGCAATCGGCGAGGATCCGGACCGCCCGATCGAACCGCTCGTCGAGGCGGTCGATCAGAGCGAGAATCGCGTCCGCCTCCGTCTGCAGCACGCGGCGCGCCAGATCGAGATCGACGCCTGCGAGCCGCGTCCCCGGACCGAGAGTCACGCCTGTCCTCCAGACACCGCCGCGGCCGTGACGCTGTCGCGCGCGGCCGCGTCGATCCGCGTCAGCCGGAGGATGAGCGCCTCGAGGCGATCCAGGCGGAGCGCGTTGGCGGCGTCGCTTTTCGCGCGCGACGGCTCGTCGTGGACCTCCAGGAACACCGCATCGGTCCCCGCCGCCACGCCCGCCGAGGCGAGCGGCTCGATGTACTGCGCCAGTCCCGTCGTGACGCCGTCGCCGGCTCCCGGCTGCTGCAGGCTGTGCGTCACGTCGAACACCACCGGATACCCGAGCTCGCGGAGCATGGGCAGCGCGCGCATGTCGACGACGAGGTCGCGATAGCCAAAGCTCGTGCCGCGCTCGGTCAACAGCACGGATCGATTGCCTTCCGCGGTCACCTTGTCGACCGCATGACGCATGTCGGCGGGCGCGAGGAACTGTCCCTTCTTGATGTTCACGGCCTTGCCGGTGCGCGCGGCGGCCACGAGCAGATCGGTCTGCCGGCAGAGAAACGCCGGGATCTGCAGCACGTCGACGACGGCGGCGGCGGGCGCGGCCTGCGACGGTTCGTGAATGTCGGTGAGGATCGGCAGGCCCGTCCGGGCGCGCACGTCCGCCAGCGCCTCGAGTCCGGCGTCGAGGCCAGGGCCGCGGTACGAGGTGCGCGAGGTCCGGTTCGCCTTGTCGAACGAGGCCTTGAAGATCACCGGCGCACCGGCGCGGCGCGCGATCTCGCGGATGGCGAGCGCCAGCTCGACGACGTGCTCGCGGCTCTCGATGACGCAGGGTCCCGCGATGAAGACGAGCGGCTGCCCGCCGCCGACCGCCAGCGGGCCGATCTGGACGGGAGTCACGCCGCAATTATAGTAGGCAGTAGGCAGTCGGCAGTAGGTAGTGGGTAGTGGGTAGTGACGCCACCACGCCGACTGCCGACTGCCGACTGCCGACTGCCGACTGCCTACTGCCTACTGCCTACTGCCCCCACTCCAACTGCCGCGAGTTTCCCGGTCTTGTGCCGGTAGGCGGCGTCCACGAAGCCGGCAAACAGCGGATGCGGCCTGAGCGGCTTCGACTGGAACTCGGGATGAAACTGCACGGCGAGGAACCAGGGGTGCGACGGCACCTCCGCGATCTCGACGAACTTGCCGTCGGGCGAGCGGCCCGAGACGCGCATGCCCTTGGTCTGGAGCGCCGTTTCGTACACGCAGTTGAACTCGTAGCGGTGGCGGTGGCGCTCCCGAACGAGCGATGTCCCGTAGATGCGCTCGGCAAGCGAACCCGGAGCGAGCTCGCACGCGTAGCTTCCGAGGCGCATGGTGCCCCCCAGCTCGTCGACGCCGAGCAGGTCGCGCAGCTTGTAGATCACCTTGTGCGGCGCGTTCTCGTCGACCTCCGTTGAATCGGCACCCTCGAGCCCGCAGACGTTGCGGGCGAACTCGACCGTCGCCCACTGGAAGCCGTAGCAGATGCCGAAGTAGGGCACGCTGCGCTTGCGGGCGAACTCGGCCGCCTTCATCATCCCGCGCGTCCCACGCGACCCGAAGCCGCCGGGCACGAGAATCCCGTGCGCCTCATCGAGCAGCGCCGTCCCGCCCTCCTTCTCCAGCGCTTCGGCTTCCACCCAGTTGAGTCGCACCCTGAGCCGGTGCGCGAACCCGCCATGGAACACCGCTTCGTTCAGGCTCTTGTACGAGTCCTCGTAGCCGGTGTACTTGCCGACGATGTGGATCGTGAGCTCGTCGACCGGGTTCTTGATCCGCTGGACCAGGTCCTGCCACGCCTCCGTGCGCGCTTCGGTCAGCGGAAGCCCGAGCAGCTTGAGGATGATGCGGTCGAGCCCCTCGGCCGAGAGCACGAGCGGCACCTCGTAGATCGTCGAGACGTCCTTGGCGGTGATCACCGCCCCCTCGTTGACGTCGCAGAACAGCGCGATCTTCCGTTTGATGTCGGCGTCGAGCAACCGGTCCGTGCGGCAGAGGAGGATGTCCGGCTGAATGCCGATCGATCGCAGGTCGCGCACGCTGTGCTGCGTCGGCTTCGTCTTCAGCTCGCCGGCGGTGCCGATGAACGGCACCAGGGTCAAGTGAATGTAGATCGTGTTCTCGCGGCCGACGTCGAGCCGGAACTGCCGGATCGCCTCGAGGAACGGCATGCTCTCGATGTCGCCGACCGTGCCGCCGATCTCGATGATCATGATGTCGACGTCGCGGGCGGCGGAGCGGATCGCGTCCTTGATTTCGTTGGTGATGTGCGGGATGACCTGGACGGTCCGGCCGAGGTAGTCGCCGCGGCGCTCTTTCTGGATGACCGACAGGTAGATCTTCCCGGTCGTCCAGTTGCTGTGGCGCGTGGCCACCATGCTGGTGAACCGCTCGTAGTGCCCCAGGTCGAGGTCGGTCTCCGCCCCATCGTCGGTGACGTAGACCTCGCCGTGCTGATAGGGGCTCATCGTGCCCGGATCGACGTTGATGTACGGGTCGAACTTCTGGAGGGCCACGCGGTACCCGTGATCCTCGAGCAGCCGGCCGATGGACGCGGCCGCGAGCCCCTTGCCGAGCGACGACACCACGCCGCCGGTCACGAAGATGTATTTCACTGGCCGTCCTTGCGGGGCCCCCGCCGCGCCAACCGGCGCGGTGGGGTACTCATCAGGTCGCTGCATCATCCCGCCTCACGCGCTCGTGCCCACGGCCAGGTGCCGCCGCACGCGTTCGAGATCGTCAGGGGTGTCCACTTCGATCGAGTCGTACTGCGTTTCCACCGTGGCGATCCGGAACCCGTGCTCGAGCGCGCGCAACTGCTCGAGCGACTCCGCGATTTCCAGCGGCGTCCGGGGAAGAGAGGTCAACGTCAGGAGAAACGGTCGCCGATAGGCGTACAGGCCGAGATGCTTGTACATACCGTGTACGTAGTGTCCGGCTTCAGCCGGACCCCGAAAGAAGGGAATCGGCGAGCGCGAGAAGTAGAGCGCGTTGCCGTGCCGATCGACGACCACCTTCACGACGTTCGGGTTGTTCAGGTCGGCCTGGTCGCCGATGCGGCGCCGGACGGTTGACATCTGGAGGTCCGGATCGCGATCGAGCGGGGCGACCGCCTGCGCAATCACGTCGGGCTCGATGAGCGGCAGGTCGCCCTGCACGTTGACGACGATGTCGCACGCCAGGTCGGCGGCGACCTCCGCAATCCGGTCCGTTCCGGTGCGATGGGTCGGCCTCGTCATCCGCACGACGCCGCCGAACGTCTCGACCGCCGACGCGATTCGCTCGTCGTCGGTCGCGACGATGACGGCATCCATCCCGGGTGCCGCCGCCGCGCGCCGGTAGACGTGCTCGATCATCGGACGGCCGCCGATATCGGCGAGAATCTTTTCGGGACAGCGGGTCGAGTGATAGCGGGCGGGGATGACGACGACGGTGTGCAGCGACTGTGCCGTTCGTTCGAAAGGATTTCGGAACGTTACGGGGTGCACGACGAATCATAACATACGCGAACACGTCGTTCACACTTCTCGGCTTCTCACTTCTCGGTTCGTGTTCGATGTTCGATTCTACGTTCGGGGTTCGCTGTTCCGGGTCCGTCTGAAGGCGGACACTACGTACGTCGTACGTGGCGTCCGGCTTTAGCCGGACCATCGAACGTGAACACGAACGAGAAACGGGAAGTTAGAAGTACGAACGACGCGGCGCGGACTGTTCAGGCGCCGCAGAAAGGCCGAGATGATAGAATAGGGCCGGATTTCTGATGACCTGGAAGTCGTACGCGGCAGTGTCGGGCGCCACGGTGCTGGCCGGGTGGCTGGCCTCGGCGTCACCGTCGAACGCGCCCGTCCAGACGGAGGCGCCGTCGCGTCCGCAGCCGGCGCCCGCCTCCGGCACGGCATCCGACATCGAGCAGCAGGCGATGCGGCTGCAGGCGCGGCTGCGTGCCGAGCGCGGGTACACCGAGCCGGCGCGCGACCCGTTTCGCTTTGCGCCGAGACGGGCGCCGATGGTCGTCCGCGAGCGGCCGGTCGCCGAGGCACCCGTGGAACCGATCGACACCGCGCCCCCGGCGCCCGTCGTCTCGCTGTCGGGAATTGCAGAGGATCGGGTCGACGGCCGTATCGAGCGTACCGCCGTTCTGAGCTCGCCGCAGGGCGTCCTGCTGGTTAGGGAAGGGGACGAGATCCTCGGCTACTACCGCGTCGCCCGCATCGAGAACGAGGCGGTCGAGCTCGTGCCCCTCGGCGACGGCGCACCACGACGCCTCACGTTCAAGTAGCGCGCAGTACGTAGCGTCCGGCTTCAGCCGGACCTGGGTGCGTGTGGTCCGGAGCGTCTTTCGAGCCGGAGCGGCCTCCACCGTCTCACCAGTCGGGACCGGAGGATGCGCCGATCCCTTGTCAGCAGCGGCAGGTTCATCACTCGACACGTCGCGACGATGATCCGGTCGGCCGGGTCGCGATGGAGCGTGCTCGGCAGTCGCGCAATTTCAGCGGCAATTTCAGGCGTGATCGACAGGATTCTGACGCTGCGTGGATGGGCGGCGTGGCCGAGCCACTCGTCCAGCGGCGACGTCAGCGAGAGTCGATCGCGCATCACCAGTGTGGCGACTTCCCACAGGCTGATGTCGCACAGATACGGGCGCTCGTCAACCGGCAAAGCGTCGAGCGCGGCTACCTCTTGTGCGTGCAGGCGTTCGGCACGGCCTGTCCACCACACCCAGGCGTGGGTGTCGAGGAGAGGCGCGTCGTCCACGTTAGCGCCTCGATCGCTTCGGCTTGCGAGGCAGGGGCTTGAGTGCCTCGATGTCCGATTCGTCGATCGCCGGCTCGAACGGACGTTCGTACTTCGTCACCGTGCCGCGGACGCGCAGCCAGGGCTTTTCGTCCTCATCACCTGCGGGTACGAGACGCGCCACGACGCGTCCTCGCTTCGTGATGGTGATCGGCTCGCCGCGCTCCCGGACGCGATCGATGAGCGCCAGGCACTTGGCCTTGAACTCGGCGGCGGGAATCGGGCGGTCGCCCATGTGACCAGTCTAGATGACCAGTCGGGGGTGGTCAATGCCAAGTGGAAAGTGGAAAGTCGAAAGTAGAAAGTAAGTTCGAAGTACGCCTGGTGTTTAGCGCGGCAATCTGGCGGGCCAGTTCAGAACGATCGTGATCGGCGACGTGAGCGCCTCGTCGACAGCGACGTTCATCAGAAACCGGCCGTCGGCTGCGACAGCATACTGCGCCCGAGCCAGAAGGCCGGCAGCCGCAATATTGGCGCCAGTGGCGAGCCGCGTCGGAAAGAGGGGCACCGGCGCGCCGGCCTCCAGCGCGTGTGTGTCCGGCGTCAACCGGGCGCGATGGACAATCCCCTTATCGTGGGCAGCGGCGAGGCCGTGGGCAATCTGCACGGCGAACTCCACCGCTTTGCGCACGGGCAGCGCGCCGCCGATCAGCTGCTCGCGCAACGTGTCGCCTTCCAACAATTCGGAGACGATATAGGGTGACCCATCATGCTGGCCGACGTCGTACACGGCGAGGATGTTTGGGTGATTGAGCGCCGCAGCCGCACGCGCTTCCTGCTCGAACCGGTGGAGCCGCTCCGGATCAGCGGCGACCGCGGCCGGAAGCACCTTGATCGCGACATCCCGCTGCAGCCGGGTGTCGCGGGCGCGGTACACCTCACCCATCCCGCCCGCGCCAATGAGGGCGAGAATCTCGTACGCGCCAATCCGTACGCCGGGCGTGAGCGACACGGCAGATTAGAAGCGAACGGACGGATTATATGGCGGGTTTCCGGGCTTCCACACGGCAAGTTCGGAGACGGGCCAGGAGACACGAACAACCCAAAATCCTCTGTGTCTCTGTGCCTCTGTAGCCCGTTTCTGCGGATTTGGGAGTGGGAAGTTGGGATTTGGGAATTGTCGGTTTATACCCTGACAATCCGGGCCTCGCGGATCGCCTGCACCTTCCGGAGATCCTCCAGCACGACGGCCGGAATTGGCGCCACCTCGTCGACGATCACGACGCCGACCGCATTCCTGCCCTCGCGGCCGAGGGCGAAGTTGGCGATGTTGACGCCGTGCCGTCCCAGGATCGTCCCGATCTCGCCGACGACTCCGGGCTGATCGTGGTTCCGGATCACGATCATCGTCCCTTCGAGCGGCGCCTCGATGCCGATGCCGTCGAGGAGCACCAGCCGGGGCGACGTCCGCTCGAAGACCGCGCCTTCCACCCAGCGTTCGCCCTCGCTGGTATGGAGCTTGACCGAGATCAGGTTCGTGTAATTGCGCGGCCGGCTGCTGCGCGACTCGATGATCTCGATGCCGCGGTCCGCCGCAATCTGGCGCGCGTTGACCGGTGTGACGCCATCCTCGAGAATCGGCTTGAAGAGGCCGACGAGGATCGCGTCGACGATCATGTCATTGCGCCCCTCGGCCAGCTCACCGTAGTAACGGACGCCGAGCGCGTGCGCCCGGCTGTCGTTCATCTGCGCGACGAAGAGGCCGAGCCGTTGGCCGAGCTCGAGGAACGGCCGCAGGCGAAGGAACTCCTCGGCGGCCACCGACGGAAAATTGACGGCGTTGCGGATGATCCCGTCTTTCAGGAAATCGCGGAGCGCGGACGCCGTTTCCACACCCACGAGCTCCTGCCCCTCACGGGTGGATGCCGCGATATGCGGCGTCGCCACGACCTGCGGCAGCTTCTGCAGGCGCGGATCGGCCGGCGGCTCGGTCTCGAAGACGTCGAGGGCGGCGCCAGCCACGTGTCCGGATTCGACTGCGGCCGCAAGTGCGGCTTCATCAATCAGATCGCCCCGGGCCGTGTTGATGATGCGTATCCCTTTTCGCGCGCGCGCCAGCCGGTCGGCGTTGATGAGCTTGCGTGTCTTCTCATTGGACGGCATGTGCAGCGACACGTAGTCGGCGCGCGCGAAGAGATCGTCGAGCGAGACAAGCTGAACCCCAAGGTCGGCCGCCACCTGCTCGGAAATGAACGGATCGTGGGCAATGATCCGCATGCCGAAGGCGGCGGCGCGGCGGGCGACCTCCTGCCCGATCCGTCCCAGCCCGGCGATCCCCAGCGTCTTGTCGCGCAGCTCCTCGCCGAGGAACTTCTTTTTCTCCCACTTGCCCTGCTTCATCGCCGCGTCGGCGGCGGGCACGTGGCGCGCCAGCGCGAGCATCAGGCCGACGGCGAGCTCCGCCACGCTGATGCTGTTCGCGCCGGGCGCGTTCATGACGACGATGCCGCGCGCGCTGGCGGCGGCGACGTCGACGTTGTCGACGCCGGTGCCGGCGCGGGCGATGACGCGCAGGCGCGGTGCGGCGCCGATGAGTGGCGCAGTGACCTTGGTCGCGCTGCGGACGACGAGCGCCTCCGCGTCCGCGAGATCACCGGCGAGCTGGTCGGGTGTTCGCCCGGTACGGGCATCGACCTCCCATCCTTCCGCGCGCAGCAGATCGAGCGCAGACGCGGGCAGGTCGTCGGCAACGACGATTTTCAATGGCGTGGCCTGGGAAATTTATGATTAGTGATGTGTGATTGGCGATTTGGAATTACGCGATTGAAATCACGAATCACGAATCGCACATCACGAATACCAGAAAGTATAATCTGCGATGGTCGCACTAGAATGGTGCAAACCGCTAAAATCTTCGGATTCGCGCGGAATTGGCGCGCGCGGTCGCCTCTTTTCAACAGAGTTTTCAACAGAAACTGTGCGTAACCCGCGCCGCGTATGCGGGATATCGCCCTAAACGGCAGGACGCGAATGAAACGAAAAGTCACCATCGTCGGCGGTGCCGGCAACGTCGGCGCGACCGTTGCGCGCGCGATCGCGGAGAAGGAGCTGGCCGATGTCGTGCTCATCGACATCGCCGACCAGAAGGCGAGCGGCGTCGCGCTCGACATGTACGAGACGTGTCCGATTCTGGGATCCGACACGCGCATCATCGGCGGCAACGACTGGAGCGCCGCCACCGGCTCCGACATCGTCGTGATCACGTCGGGCAAGCCACGCAAACCGGGCATGAGCCGCGACGATCTCGTGCGTGACAATTTTGAAATCATGAAGAGCATCGCGCCGAAGGTCGTCGAGCACTGCCCCAAGAGCATCATGATCCCGGTGGCGAACCCACTCGACGCGATGGCGCAGGCGCTCTACCGCCTGACGACGTTCCCGCGCGAGCGGGTGATCGGCATGGCGGGCGTCCTCGATTCGGCCCGCATGAGCACGTTCATCGCGATGGAGCTGAACGTGTCGGTGGAGAACATCCACTCGTTCGTGCTCGGCGGCCACGGCGACACGATGGTGCCGCTGGCGCGCTATTCCACGGTCGCCGGGGTGCCGATCACGGAGCTGCTGCCGAAGGACCGGATCGAGGCGATTGCGACGCGCACGGCCAACGGCGGTGCAGAAATCACGAAACTGGTCGGGACGAGCGCCTGGTACGCGCCAGGGGCGGCGGTGGCCGAGATGGTCGAGGCGATCTTGCTCGACAAGAAGAAGATCCTGCCGTGCTCCGTGTTCCTGCAGGGGGAGTACGGGATTCGCGATCTGTTCGTCGGGGTGCCGGTGAAGCTCGGCGCGCGCGGCGTCGAGGAGATCTTCCAGATCACGCTGACGCCGGAGGAGGACGCGGCGCTCAAGAAGTCGGCGGCGGCCGTCAAGGAGCTCGTCGACGTCATCGGCATGTAGGGGGCCCAGGCCTCAGGCCCCTTTCCGGCCTCACGCGCCCGAGGCCTCCGGTGTATAAAGGCGCACATGGCCAGCCGCCGTGACTTCATCAAGACCACCCTGGCCGCCGCCGCGTCGCTGGGGGCGGCCCAGCGTCTGCGCGCCGAGGCAACCGTGCAGGCCGTGCCAGCGCGAGCGGCCGAGGCCGCGGCGCTGGACCTCGCCATGGACGCGCTCGACGCCGCACGCGCCGCAGGCGCATCGTATGCCGATGTCCGCATCGGCCGCTACCGCAATCAGACCATCGTCACCCGCGAGCGGCAGGTGAGCAGCGTCAGCGACAGCGAGTCGTACGGGCTTGGTGTCCGGACGCTCGTCGACGGCTGCTGGGGATTCGCCGCGACGAGCACGATGACCCGCCCGGCCGTTCAGGCAGCCGCCCGGGACGCGGCAGCGCTGTCACGCGCGGCCCGCACGATCCGGCGGCGCCGCGTCGAGCTGGCGCCCGTCACGCCGGTTACGGGCATGTGGATGACGCCGGTGCGCCGCGATCCCTTCGATGTCCCGCTCGAGGAGAAGATCGCGCTCCTGCTCGCGGCCAACGAGGCGGCGCTCAAGGTGAAGGGTGTCAGGTTCGTGAGCTCGGGCGTCTCCCAGCGTCGCGAGGTCAAGACCCTGGTGACCTCGGAAGGGACGAACGTCACGCAGGCGCTGATCAAGGTCGGTCCGTGGTGCTCGGCGACTGCCGTGGGCGACGGCGACTTTCAGAGCTACGAGGAGGAGCTGGCGCCGCGGGGCGAGGGCTGGGAGTACGTCGAATCGCTCGGCATGCCGGGGAACGCCGAACGGTGGGCGTCGCTGGCTGCCGAGAAGCTCGCGGCAAAGCCGGTCGAGGCGGGGCAATGGGATCTCATCCTCGAGCCAACGAATCTCTGGCTGACGATCCACGAGTCGATTGGTCATCCCACGGAGCTCGATCGCGCGTCCGGCCTGGAAGCCAATTTCGCGGGTACCAGCTTCGTCGCGCCGCCCGAGAAGATGATCGGCCGCCTTCGCTATGGGCCCGATTTCATGAACGTGCAGGCCGACCGCACGCAGGAGGGGTCGCTCTCCCGGGTGGCCTGGGATGACGAGGGGGTGCCGGCGGACCAGTGGCTGATCATCGAGCGCGGCCTCTTCAAGGATTACCAGACCACGCGCGAGCAGGCGGCCCGGATTGCCGGACTGACCGGCGTGAAGCGGTCGCACGGCTGCTCGTTTGCCGAGTCGTGGAAGGCGGTGCAGTTCCAGCGCATGCCAAATATCTCGCTGCTGCCCGGAGAGCGCGATATCGGCGTGGATGAGATCGTCGCCGACACCGAGCGCGGCATCCTGATTCGCCACAGCGGCTCGTGGTCCATCGATCATCAGCGCTACAACTTCCAGTTCTCCGGCCAGGCCTTCTACGAGATCCGCAACGGCAAGGTCGCCGCGATGCTGCGCGACGTCGCCTACCAGAGCAGCACGCCGGTCTTCTGGAACTCGATGGATCTCGTCGGCGGTAAGCGCTCCTACTGGCTGGGCGGGGCCTTCGATGACGGCAAGGGTGAGCCGGTTCAGTCGAATTCGGTCAGCCATGGCTGCGTGCCGGCGCGGTTCCGGAACGTCACGATCCTCAACACGGGACGGACGTCATGAGCGCCCAGAGCGGAGCGGCGGCCGCCGGCTTCGGGCTGCTGTCCCGTGAGGAGGCGAAGGCGCTGGCCGACCGCATGCTGCGCCTCAGCGCGGCCGACCAGACGCGCGTGCACATCACGAGCGAGTCGCACGGCAACACGCGCTTCGCGGACGCCAGCATCACCACATCGGGTGACACCGCCGACACCGAGCTCACCGTGACGGCGACGGTCGGCAGGCGCCGCGCGTCGGCCTCGACCAACGTGCTGGATGACGCGGCGCTGAAACGAACCGTCGAGCTCGCCGCGCGCCTCGCGCGGCTGTCGCCGGACGATCCCGAGCTGATGCCGGAGCTCGGTCCCGAGACCTACATCGCGTCCGACGCGTTCATCGACCGGACGGCGGGATTGACCGGCGACGCGCGCGCGGCGGCCGTCAAGCGCGTGGTGGACGCGGCGCTCGAAGCGGGGAAGCCGGCAGGCAGCGTCTTCGTGGCCGGGTATCTCGAGGCACGCGCGCGCACGATCGCCGTGGCGACGAGCGCGGGTCTGTTTGCCTACCACCAGACCACGGACGCCGAGCTGTCGGTCACTGCCCGGACGCCGGACGGTACGGGGAGCGGCTGGGCGAGCGCCGGGTCGCGCGACTGGGGCACGGTCGATCCGGCCGCGCTCGGCCGCGTGGCCGCGCGGAAGGCGGTTGCCAGCCGCAACCCCGAGGCACTCGATCCCGGCTTGTACACGGCCGTGCTCGAGCCCCAGGCGGTCAACGACCTGGTGCCGCTCCTCGCCGGCGCGCTCAGCGCACGCGCCGCCGGCGAGGGCCGGAGCGCATTCTCAAAGGCGGGCGGCGCCACGCGGCTGGGCGAGAGGGTCGTCGACGAGCGGGTGATGCTCTATTCGGACCCGGCCGACCCCAACCTGCGCGGCGCGCCGTTCGACAACGAGGGGCTGCCCATCAAGCGCACCGTGTGGATTGAGAACGGCGTGCTGCGGAACCTGTCGTACACGCGCTTCTGGGCGCAGAAGCAGGGGAAGCAGCCGACGGGTGCGCCCCTGCTGGGCGGGCTCACGCTGGCCGGCGGTGCCAGGAGCACCGACGAGCTGATCGCCGGCTGTCCGCGCGGCGTGCTCGTCACGCATTTCTTCTATATCCGCTCGCTCGACCCGCGCACCGTGCTGCAGACCGGCCTGACGCGCGACGGCGTGTTCCTCATCGAGAACGGCAAGGTCGTGCGGCCGCTCAAGAACTTCCGCTGGAACGAGAGCCCGCTCCTGATGCTGAACCGGCTGGAAGACATCGGCCGCCCCGAGCCGACGGCGGCCGGACGCATGATGCCGGCGCTGCGGATACGCGACTTCAACTTTACGTCGCTGTCGGACGCGGTCTGAGCTCGAAGGCGCCACGCCTCGAGGCTGTTTCAAGCCTCAGGCCCCGAGGCGACAGGACGGCGGCGAGTGGGACGCGACCGGCGCGTCAGTGGGCCGGGCGCTGGAGCGACTGCCGCTGCCGGCGCCGGCCGAGCCAGTCAAGCAGCAGCACGATCGCCACAACCAGCGCCATCCCGCCGAACAGGATATACAGGCCGGTCATCATTCAGTTCCTCCGGCGAAGATCACCGCAGCGGCACCAAAGAATACCCAAGCTCCAAAA
Source organism: Acidobacteriota bacterium (assembly GCA_016192845.1). Lineage (GTDB taxonomy): Bacteria > Acidobacteriota > Vicinamibacteria > Vicinamibacterales > UBA2999 > MELF01. Next base: position 95,063 of record JACPTI010000064.1, on the reverse strand, counting down.
CCGAGCAGAGCCAACGGCGTCGAAAACGTCCCCTCGAGGAATTGCCCGAATACGAGCGCCGCCAGCGCGAGATTCGCTGCGTCCGGCAGTTTATCGACAAACACCGCGCGCTGCGCGCGTTTAAATACCAAGGTTAGCATCGTCACCTCCAGTCGAGGCGGACGATGCCACCCCCATGCCAGGCAGAATTCGGCCCAAATGACACTAGTCGTCGCTGGAACATTGCAGTTTTTGCCACGTCGGGCGGCCAGAGCGACGTTCGTTTCTGCGTACAGCTGGTTCCCGTATAATCCGCACGACCTGACAGGAGCTCGATGTCGTTAGCGCCGGGCACGCGTGTCGGCGTCTACGAGATCGTCGGCCTGATCGGGGCCGGCGGGATGGGCGAAGTGTATCGGGCGCACGATCCCCGGCTGGCGCGGGATGTCGCGCTCAAAATCCTGCCACCAGCCGTTGCGCTGGATCCCGAACGTCGCGAACGATTCGAGCGCGAAGCGAAGACGATAGCGGCGCTCGATCATCCGCATATCGTCACGATCTACTCCCTTGAAGAAGCCGATGGCGTCAGTTTCATTACGATGCAGCTCGTGCGGGGCCGCACACTCTCCGAGCTGATTCCGCGCGGCGGAATGGCCGTTCGCCAGTTGCTGGACGTTGCGGTTCCGCTGACTGACGCGCTGGCGGCGGCACACGAGCGCGGGGTTGTTCATCGGGACGTCAAGCCCGGTAACGTGATGGTCGGCGACGACGGTCAGATCAAGGTACTCGACTTCGGCCTGGCGAAGCTGCGAGAGGCGCCCGGCGCAACTGTCCTCAGCCAGTTGGCCACCGAACACGTGACGCGCGAGGGCCAGATCGTAGGCACGGTCGCCTACATGTCTCCGGAGCAGGCGGAGGGAAGAACCGTCGACCATCGCTCCGACATCTTCTCGCTCGGCACCGTGTTGTACGAGTTGGCCACGGGAGATCGGCCGTTCAAGGGCGAGACGGCGCTCTCGGTGATGACGGCGATTCTGCGCGACAGTCCGCCGAGCCTCGCCGCGATCAAAGCGGATCTGCCGCGCCACTTTGGGCGCCTCGTCCGACGGTGCCTGGAGAAGGACCCACAGCGGCGCTACCAGAGTGCAATCGACCTGCGAAGCGACCTCGAGGATCTGAAGAACGAACTGGAGTCAGGGGACGCCGCAGCGCCGCCTGCGAGGACGCCAGCCTTACGCTCACGGAGCGGCACGCTGATCTTTGCTGCTTCGGTGGCGTTCGTGGCGGCCCTCGCCTTCGTTGGCGGGTGGCTGTCACGGGATCGTATGGCAGGGCCGCTGGCCCGCTCGGCCGAGCTGCGGCAGATTCAGCTCACCGCCAACCCGTCGAACCTGCCGGTCACCGGTGCCGCGGTCTCGCCGGACGGTCGATATCTCGCGTACACCGACCCAGACGGTCTGTACTTGCGTTTCGTTGATTCGGGCGAGACGCACGCAGTGCCACTTCCCGCAGGGTTTCGATTCTGGGATTTGAGCTGGTTCCCTGACGGCACGCGGTTGCTGGCGGCCGGCCATTCACCGACCGACGAGGTCATGAGCCTGTACAGCGTGTCGATCCTGGGCGGCACACCCAGGAAGCTGCGAGAAGATGGTTGGCGAGCCGCAGTGTCGCCCGATGGGAAGCAGATCGCATTCTTGCCGGCAACGTACCCCGTCAGTGACGTATGGGTCATGGGCACGGGCGGCGAGCAACCACGCCGGATCGTGTCTGCGACGGGACGCGAATTGTTCTGGCAGGTCGGGTGGTCGCCGGACGGACAGCGGGTGCTGTGGGGTTCCTATGCTGCCGCGAGGGGCAATTCCATCCGGACTATCGTCCTCGCCACTGGCCAGGAAAGCGTCGTGTTGGACGATTCCGCCCGATTGTTCCAATGGTGGCGTGGCGTTCTGCCGTTCGCATGGCTTCCAGACGGGCGCTTCGTTTTTGCGCGCCGGGAGCTACCGCCGAACGAATTCAGCTCGAACCTGTGGGAGGTCGACATCGACGTGGAGACGGCCACCACGACAGGTGAACCGCGACGGTTGACCGAAATCACAGGCTTCAATATTCGTGATGTCCGGGTCACTTCTGATGCGGGGCGTCTGAGTTTCCTCAGAGAGCGCGGCCAACCCGACGTGTATGTGGCACCACTGGAACGGAACGGAACCTCCCTCGGCGCGCTCCGACGCCTGACTCTCGACGAGCGGCACGACTATGCTGCCGGGTGGACTCATGATGGGGCGGCCGTCCTGTTCCATTCGAATCGCGGCGGAACGTGGGACCTGTTCAGGCAACGGATCGACGCGGGTGCCGCCGAGCCGCTTGTCGTGACATCAGACCAAGAAGAGTTCCCCCGCTTGAGCGCTGATGCCGCGTGGCTCCTGTTCTGGCGAGGGGGCAACTTGACGCGGGCCCCGGCCGGCGGCGGACCGTCAGAGCTCGTCATGCCTGGTCCCCGACGCGTATCTCCAGATTCTGCGTCCTCCCGAGACGTGGTCGAGGTCGCCGATTTTCGGTGCTCAGTCCCCCCTGCGCGCCGATGTGTGGTCGGCGAGCTGTCCGAGACTCACCTCGCGCTGACCGAATTCGATCCGATTCAAGGCCGCGGACGCGAGCTGGCTCGCTTTCCCCTCGATTCGCCCGGCTTCGTGAACTGGGATCTTGCGCCCGACGGCTCCCGCGCGGCTGTGGTTGATTTCGGCAGCCACGTGCACATCGTTGACCTGACCGCAGGCGCAGCGCGTGATCTTTCGGTGAGCGGCTGGACCGCCTTCGAGTTCGTCGCGTGGGCAGCAACAGGCGACTGGCTGTGGCTACAAGGGTTCCCTGCGAAAGGTCCGCGGTTGGTCAGCGATGCGATCCTCCGGCTTGATCTGAACGGCCGCGTGATCGTTCTCCGCGATGAACCGAACGAGTGGCACGTTCGCCAAGTTCCTTCCCCCGATGGCCGATACGTGGCCACTGCAGGCATGCTCTTCGAGAGCAACGCCTGGATCCTCGACGATTTCTGAGGATGCTTCAGCCCTGGAGCCTGGGGCCTGAGGCCTGAGGCCTCAGATTGTCCAGTCGATAGCACCGCGCCCGATCAGCGTCCCCTCCCGCAGGGCGCGATGCACGTCCTCCACCTGCGTCGGCGGGACCACCTGTGACACGACGGGATGGATTCGGCCGGTGGCCACCAGTTCCGCGGACTCGCGCAGCTCCGCCTTCGACGCGTACCGCGACCCGGAGACCGTCAATTCCCGCAGCACGAGGTCGCGCGGGCTGACCACGATATCGACGTCGCGAAACGTGGTCAGCACGACGAGGCGGCCGCCGAGCGGCAGCACGCGGAGCGCCCACGCCAGGCTCGCCTTCGATCCGAGGAGATCGATGACGACGGTCGGCGCCTCGTCATCGAACGCAGGACGCAGATCGATCGCGTCGAACGAGCGCGAGAGCACCGGCGTACCGCCCGCACGGCGGATCGCCTCGAATTTACCCGCGCCGGCCTCGAGGCCCGCGACGCGCGCGCCGAAGATCGCCGCCATCTCGACCATGTGGATGCCGACACCGCCGCCAGCGCTGTGCCTGGCGGGAGGGGCTGTGCCGGGCGGGAGGGGTAGGGGCGGTCGCATAACCGATCTTCCGAAACCTGCGCCTAATCGTTCCTATCGTCTTCGTGGCGGCCGCGTGCGGCGACGATGAGGCGTTGCGGCGTGCGGTTGAGGCGCTCCTGGCGCATGCCCAGACCGCTGAGGCGTTTCTCGACGGGTCCGTCGGCGCCGTCGCGGCTGCCGTGCTGACGGATGCGCCAGGCGCACTCGCAGGCCGGCGGATCGGGGCGTACAGCCTGCTTGCCCTTCTCGGCGCCGGCGGCATGGGTGAAGTGTATCGGGCCCGGGACACGAAACTGGGTCGCGACGTCGCCATGAAGGTGCTCCCGGCCTCCGTCGCGCACGATCCGAGTCGCCGGGCGCGCTTCGAGCGGGAAGCCCGCCTGCTCGCGACGCTGAATCACCCGCACATTGCCGCGATCCATAGCCTCGAGGAGTCCGATGGGCGCCCGAGGTCGAGGCGGGACGATGGCAGGTGTCGTCGGGGGGCGGTTCGTACCCGATCTGGGGCCGGAACGGACGGGAGCTATTCTACTTCGTCCCGCCGGGAACGGTCATGGCAGTTCCCGTTCAGCTCCGCCCGCGCTTTCGTGCCGAAAGCCCGCGCCCAGTGTTCGCGGGCAAGTACTTCGGTTCGGGGCAGCTCGGTGCGCGTACGTACGACGTGTCTCCCGACGGCCAGCGATTCCTGATGATCAAGCAGGCCGTTTCAGGGGAGCAGATGTCCGAAACACCGCCCCGCATCATCGTCGTGCAAAACTGGACAGAGGAGCTGAAGCGACTGACGCCGCGCTAACACATCCGGGCGGCGATCGGATCAACGCGACGGCGGTGCAGAGCCTCGCCCCGCGCTGTCCGGCGCAGCCCTGACGCCGCCTCGTCCTGTCGCACGCGGATGCACGCGAGCGTGTTCAGCCGCTCCAACTGAATCGGTGCAAGGTCCCGGAGTCGCCCTGCCACTCGCGCAGCTTCGGGTCCGACCAGCGATTGCCCTTGGCGCTGGCCAGGTCCATGCTCTCCGGCTGGAAGGCGGCCTGCGCGGGCGCGCCCTCGACTTTGGTCGAGCGGCCGGCCTGGTCCTTCACGGGCGTCAATGTTGCCTCGCGAGCGCCGGCGATCAGACGAGCGCAGGAAGCAGGCGCATCACTGGAGCCACGCGAATATCGTCTGGTGTGACGTAGTCCTTCGTCCCGTTCGCTGAAACCTGCCACGCTTCGCAATTCGGAAATCGCGCCTTCAAGTATCGGAGTGCGCGATCGACTTCGGCCTCCCCCCACTTGCATTCGACCATCAGACGCGGGACGCGGCGCTCAATCACGACGAAGTCGACTTCCCGGCGATCCGTGTCGCGGAAGTACCGAAGTTCGAGATCGCGACCTCTGGCATCCTGCTCGTAATGGACCCATTTCAGGAGGTGGCCGGCCACCAGGTTCTCGAAGCGGACCAACGGCTCCGGCACGACGCTCCAGTCCCAGTGGTAGTGCTTCTGTTCCTTCTTGACTGCCCGGATGCGCGGTGCCCCGAACGGCGCCACGCGAAAGATCGCATAGAGCCGTTCCAAAATCTGCAACCAGTGGACCACTGTCTTATGGGCGACCTGCAGATCCTCGCGCAGCGCGTTGATCGAGAGCGGTGAACCAACCAGCTCCGGCAGACGCAGCATCAGGAGCTCGAGATTGCCGAGATCCTGCACACGCTCGAGCGTGGCGACCTCCTCGCGAATCAGCAGCGTCCGGTGGTCGCGAGACCAACGGCGGGCCTCCACTTCCGAGCCGCTGAAATACGGCTCCGGAAAGCCGCCGAGCATCAGCAGGTCCCGGAGCTCCGCAGGCTTGGTGACGCCCAGCTCGGCGACGGACAACGGATGCAGGCGAAGGAGGTGGTAGCGGCCCTGGAGCGAGTCACCGCCGAACCGGTAGAACTCGAGCCGGGCGCTTCCGGTGACGAGGATCTGCTGGCCGGTGCGGCGGCTGTCGAAGAGACCCTTGAGATAGTTCCGCCAGCTTCGGTACTTGTGGAGCTCATCGAAGACCCACAGCTTTGCCGAGGGAAGCTGGCGGCGCAGGATGCGCTCGCGATGTTCGGCGACATCCCAGTTGAGGTAGCCCGCGTCGGCGCCGGGCAGGCTCCTGGCGAGCGTCGTCTTCCCGACCTGGCGCGGCCCGGCCACGAACACCATCTTCTTCGCGAGGTCGCGTCGAACCTGCGGGACGGGGTAGCGCGTGAGCGCCGGCATGTTGGCAGCATACGACTATTTGTGACAGCAGGCAAAAATACTCATGAGTAATTTAGCCCAGGCGGCACTTCGCTCACGCCTCTGACCTCGAGACTGCGGATCTTGTAAAAGCCAAAGATGTCTGCGTCGGTCCTGACCCTCGCATCACCGAGCACCTCGAGTGCGTGCTGCAGCTCGTGTGCGATGGCCGCCGTCAACGCGAGATTCTCGCGTCGCACGTCGACGACAATGTGGAGCACTCGGTGCGGTCCGGCGACGACCAGGGCGATGCAGGAGACAGGCCCGCAGGCGCCCACACGTGCCGACTCAGAGGTAGACGAGTCCGTCGGTGGCATCAATCGCGGCAACGAGCGCGCTGAACGTCCGGGATCGCTCCGCCGCTTCACGAATCACCGTTCCGAGTATCTGGCTGTTGGTTCGCACCCTCGATCCATGCAAACCCTGCGCTGTATCGAGGGCCGCCAGCGCGATTGCGGGTGGGTCGGCCTGAGTGGCGAAGGCTGTCCCGCCGACGCCAGCAAATTCAAGCGCGCCAAGGACTCCGATGGCCAACTGTCTGGACAGCGTCCCCATGGCATTCCCTCCACCAGGCGACCGGTGGGCCGCCTGCAGAGGGGAATGCGGGAACGCCAGGCGAGAGGGTGAACAGCCGCAGAAATGTTCCAGAAACGGCGTGGCGACGCGCTGATCCGTTCATTGAAATGTGGGATACCGGGAATTGGCTCGGACCCGGGATTGGGCATCATGACGATGGAGCTCAAGGGATCGCGCAATGTGACGCCGCTCGTGGCTACGCAGTTTGGCGAATACTACGCCGACGTCTCGCCGGATGGTCGCTGGATCGCCTACCAATACCTGGAGTCCGATCCAAGCCACATCGTCGTCCGTCCGTTTCCCAACGTGCAGACCGGCCGATGGCAGGTGTCGACGACCGGCGGCAGGCACCCGGTCTGGTCGCGAAGCGGCCGTGAGCTGTTCTACATCGATCTGGAAGGGCGCTTGACGTCCGTCGCGATCGAGACCACCGCCCGGTTTCGAGCGGCCACGCCGCAGACGATCCTCGAGCGAAGCTACTTCGAGCCAATTGGCGTCCGGGCGTACGACGTCTCGCGCGACGGACGCCGCTTCCTCATGATCAAAGAAGCCGACAGTTCGACGAGCGGACCACAGGTCATCGTCGTGCTCAACTGGACAGAAGAGCTGAAACGCCGCGTCCCGGTGAACTGAAGTGTGCGGATTTGACACACCGGCCTCGCGACGTTAGGCTTCTGCACCTGGCTCATCCATACATTCAGCGACCGGTGGTTCGGAAAGGAGATACCTATGCGTACATGCCTCGGTGCGCTCCTGGTGATCCTCTCAATAACCCCAGTGACGGTCTCGACCCAGCAGGCGCCCTCGGCGCCGCGCACGCTGGTGTGGGTCGATCGCGCGGGCAACGAGCAGCCGCTCAGCGCGCCGGCACGTCTGTATCAGAACCCGCGCATTTCGCCCGACGGCCGCCGCCTCGGCGTCAGCATCGGCGAGCAGGGGCAGGAGCACATCTGGATGTGCGATTTGCCGGCCTGCAGCAACCTCACGCAGTTCACCAAACTGGGGACGACCAACGACATCGCCGTGTGGACGCCCGACGGCCGGCGGCTCGCCTTTTATTCGAACATGCAGGGCGGCCCCGCGGCGGCGTACTGGCAGATGGCCGACGGGAGCGGCATGCCCGAGCGGCTGACGCCGCCGATCGGGCCAATCGCGCAGCAGCTTCGCGCGTTCTCGCCGAACGGGCAGTTCGCGGCGATGTACCACGCGACGCCAGCGACCGGTCCCGACATCTGGCTGCTGCGGCTGAACGACCGTGTCGAGTTCCCGTTCCTCGCGACACCGGCCATCGAGGGGGCGCCGCGATACTCGCCGGATGGCAACTGGCTCGCGTACATGTCGACCGAGTCCGGCGGGCCGCAGGTCTACGTGCAGGAGCTCCCCGGCGATCGACGGAAGCGGCAAGTGTCAACCGACGGCGGCATTCAGCCGGTCTGGAATCCAAAGGGCAGCGAGCTGTTTTACAGGAACGGCAGCCGGCTAATGGCGGTGCCGATTACCACGAGCCAGAACTTTGCCGTCGGCCAGCCGAAAGTGGTGTTCGACCGCGCGTATTTCGTGACGCCAATCGGGCAGACGAACCCGAGCTACGACATCTCGCCTGATGGCCAGCGGTTCCTGATGATCAAGGAGACGGCAGGCCAGCGGCCGACGAACTGACCCGGATAGCCGGAGGCCTGAAGGCTTCCGGCTACCACCAAACGGGTGTGTCAGTCCTGTGGCCGCATCTGCGACGACAGCCGCTTCAGCGCGCGGCTGACCGCCATGCGCGCCGCGTCGACGCTGCGCAGGCCGAACCGCTGCGCGATCTCGGCCAGGCTCCACTGCACCTCCACGCGCGCGACGATCATCTCGCGCTCGCGCGGCTTGAGCGCCCCGAGCGCCCGCCGGTACCGTTCGTACGACTCGGTCTGGATCGCCGACTCGAGCGGCGACGTCGCGTCGGACGGATGCTCCTCGCCGATCGGCACCGCGGCCGGGTGGCGCGCGATGCGCCGCACCTCGTCGCGGATGCGGTTGATCACCGACTGCCGCAGGTACGCCTGCATGGCGCCGACGTGCCGCGGCTCGAAGACGTCGAGCCGCTGCAGCGCATGGAGCACGGCTTCCTGCACCAGGTCCCCCGTATCGATGGCGCCGCGCGCCGCCGCGGGCAGCCGCCCGTGCGCCCACCGGGTGAGCGCCGGCAGGCACCGCTGGAGGAGCGCTTCCACGGCGAGCCGGTCGCCACCGCGGGCCCGGATGACCAGCTCAATTGTCGGCTCGTCGCTCAGGAGCGGGTCGAGAGGCACCTCGGCCGGAGGACTCCGCCGGGGGGAGCGGTCGGTCATGGCTGCGTGGCTCAGCATCATAGCCTCCTCAAGGGGACGGGAACCCCTGCTGTGAGTCATAACGACAGAAGCGGTCTCAACCGAACAAACTGGGACCCTGTAACCCTGTTATCCTCTGGCCGCCATGGTCGGGACGACCGTTTCCCATTACCGCGTGACGGGGAAGCTCGGGGTGGGGGGCATGGGGGTGGTCTACGAGGCGGTCGACGTCCACCTGGGCCGGCCGGTTGCGCTCAAGTTCCTTCCCGAGGAGCTCGCCGGCGACCCTGATGCGGCCCGCCGCCTTCGCCGCGAGGCGCAGACGATTGCCGGCCTCAATCATCCGAACATCTGCACCATCTATGAGTTCGACGAGCACGACGGGGCCACCTTCATTGCCATGGAGCGCGTGGAGGGACGGAACCTCAAGCTCCACATGGCGCAGCAGCCGCTCTCGACCTCCGAGGTCGTGGCGATCGCCCAGCAGGTCACCGCGGCGCTGGAGGCCGCACACACCGCGGGGATCGTGCACCGCGACATCAAGCCGGGGAACATCATTGTCGGGCCGACGAGCACGGTGAAGGTGCTCGATTTTGGGCTGGCCCGCCGGTTCATGCTCCCCGGGTCCGGCCAAGCGCTGATCGGGGGGTCGACGATCCCGGGGCGGCCCATCGGCACCGTCAATTACATGGCGCCCGAGCGGATCCTGCAACTGCCGCTGGACCCGCGGAGCGACCTGTTTTCACTGGGGGTCGTGATCTACGAGATGGCGACGGGGAGGCTGCCGTTTGGGGGAGCATCCCCGTCCGATACGGTCACGAACATCCTGGAACACGAGCCGTTGCCGCTGACCCGGCTCTCGCCCGATCGCCCCGTGCCGCTGGAGCGGATTGTCATGCGGCTCCTGGCCAAGCCCGCGGAAGCGCGCTACCAGTCGGCTCGAGAGCTGCGCGACGCGCTGACAACGCTCGGGAGGGCGTGGCGCGTTCCTTTGCTCCGGCGGTGGTGGCCGCCCAAGTAGGCGTCACCAGACGACACAGATCTGCGCATACAGGTTGCCTGGATTCGGCTTCGTGTTCTCTTCCGTTGTCTCCCGCGCCGTTACGTCGACAGAGACGCTGTACAACCCTGTCTTGAGGTCGGGCTGCGTCGCATTCTCCAGCTGTGTCGCTGCGTTACGCAATTGCTGCACGGCGTTGTCCTTCTGCCCGGCGGCAAAGCGCAGCGTCACGCGGAACCTGTTGTCGTGACCCTTGCCCTTGCCGATCTCGCCCGGTGGAATGGGGTCGAAGGTCCTGAACCTGGCGATCTCTTTGCCGTTCTTCGGATCCTCGTGCGTGACTGCCCAATGCACGCTCTGATTGGGAATGATCTCGCAGCAGCCCATAGGCGACCTCCTCGCGTGTGTCTTTCGTGGAACGGGATCGTAGGCTACCAGATTACGCAGACCTGAGCGTAGGGATTTGGGGGTCCCAGCCTGGCTTGCGCCTGCGCGCGTGGAATGGCACGGACGTGAAGAACCAGGTTGTACATGCCGCTCGTTGGCTCTTGCGTGATCCTGCTGATGGCCGCCAAGGCGGCGTCTTCAGCCTCCGTCTTGTTCTGGAAACGGAGTGTGACCTCGAAGTGTCCGTCATGACCTTTGGGCACCCCGCCGTGCTTCTTGCCTTTTCCAATGTCGCCGGGGGCGATCGAATCCCTGCCGATGGTTCTTTGCTGCTCAACAGTAACCGAATCCGTCGGATCGCCCGCTACGTAAGACCTCGGACGTGCCGGCCGCACCTTGGCCATCCCAGACAAGTCCTCGTGCACCACGGCCCAATGCACGCTTTGATTGGGAATAATCTCGCAGCAGGACATTAGTCACCTCCTTGCGATGCTGTTTCCTCGTAGGGCACGGACTCCCTGAACGTACCAACGACCCGCAGTGCGAACCCGATCACTGGATTACCATGCGAATGTCCGGGCGCGACAGGAACGCCGTGCTGTACTGGCCGGGCATCGATGCGCGCAGTTGGTCGAGCAGATCGCGCGCTCGTCCTGCTTCGCTGTCGGCGCCCACGGCGTCGCCCCGCGCCGTGAGCGCCAGGCTCCGCCAGTAGTGCACCTGAGCCCGCAGCTCGCGGCCGAGGGACCGGGACGGATCGTCGGCAGGAATCTCGTTCAGGATTCGAAGGCCTTCGTCGATGTTTCGATTGGCAATGGCGATGCGGGCGAGGTACAGGCGGCACTGCTGCTCGAGGGAGTGCCGGCCCATCCTGCGCGCATGATCGAGACCTGCGCGAATGTCTGCAAGGCCACGCGCCGTGCCCGCGAGTGCGTCGATGAGGCCCAGGCGCGCCCGCGCCTCGACGCTGGCTTCGTCCGGCCGGTCGTCCTTCCAGTAGGCGGCCGCGGCGGCGAAATGCCGCCGGGCGTCGCCGGGTCGTCCTGAGTCGTAGGCCAGCTCGCCCCTCGCCAGCTCGAACAAGGGAACGAGCGCGCCGTCACGTTGTTCGTCGATCACTGCCTGGGTCAGGTCGGCCTGCGCGCCCTCGCGATCCCCAAGGCGGACGCGCGTCCGCCCGAGGCGGATTCGAGCCTCCACACTCCAAGGGCCCGAACCGTCGCCGAGCGCTTCTGTGAGCAGTTCCGACGCGGTCGCGTACTGCGCCCCGTCGAATCGTACGCGCGCCAGATCGATCGTCAATCTCGCCACTCGCTCCTGGAAGTTGCGTTCCCGAGCGATCGCGCGTGCCCGATTCAGCTCGCGCTCGGCCTCCGAGTACCGGCCGGCGTTCCGGTGATACGCCGCGATGGTGCGCAGCGAGAACTCCTCGTAGTCCCGGTTGCCCAGTTTGCGAAAGACCGCAAGGGCGTTGCCGATATCGCGGAACGCCATCTCGAGGCCGCCGCCGTAATCGATCACCAGCGCCGCAGCATTCGCCCGGTTCTGCGCTGCCTGCAGCTCCTCGCTAAGGACCTCGAACAGTTCGTAGCTCCGACGGAAATACTCGATCGCTTGCCCTGCGTTCCCGAGGTTGGCATGGGTGGAGCCGAGATTCGTCAGTACCGAGGCCTCGAGGCCAACGTTGCCGGCCGTGCGGGCGGCTGCCAGCGATCGCTGCCAGAACGAGACGGCCTCGACAAGCCGTCTCTGCCTGAACGCCGCGATGGCGCTGTAGTTGTACGCTCGTGACAGGTTGTACTCGTACCCGAGATCCTCGAAGATCCGCACGGCGGCATCCGCATGGCGGCGGGCCTCGTCACGCTCTACCTCGCCTCCGACGCTCAGCACGTCAATCAGGCACCAGAAGGTCTGGGCCTCGCCGACCCGCGAGGCGAGTGCGCGGTAGCGCGCGAGCGCTATCTCTCCTTGTTGTCGCGCGTTGGCCCTATCGTTGAGTCGGAATGGCGCGTAGAGTCGGCACAGCTCCAGATGCGGACGGACCAGGCGGTCGTCTGCTCGGAGCGCGTCATGATACGCCTCTGCGGCTTCCGCGAATCGCAACTCGCGGTCGAGGAACGCCGCCAGCTCCAGCAGCCCGTTGGGTTCGTCCGGATGGCGGGCTACCAGTTCCCGGTACCGTGCTTCCGCGACCGCGCTGTCGCGGCGTGATTCCGCTGCCGCCGCCTCCACGAGCAAGCGGTCCGCCTCGGGCGTCTGATCGGTGAGCAGACGCAAGGCCTGGACTGCCGTCTCAGCGGCCTCTTTGTCGCGACGCATGAACCGGGCGACGCGGCTTTGCCAGGCAAGCGGCACCGGACTGCGCGGATCCTGTTTGGCGGCAACAAGGAACGCGCGCAGCGCAGCGGCATACTCCTGCCGCTCGTACGCGTCGAGACCCTGCTCGAGCGCTGCAGCGGCATCCAACGTGCGGAGCCGGCTGGAGCGCGGAGGCGGCGCGCGGACCACGAGGCCGCGGGCCACCTCAGCGAAGTAGGCACGGCGCGACCCCGTCTCGAGGAAGTGCTCATCGATGACCCGGGCCAACACCGGCATCAGTCCGTACACGGCGTCCTTTGGCAACGACGACACCACGCCTTCTGTGTCGTACGTGGCCCGGTTGGTCGCTGTGCCGGGGTTGCGAAACTCGACGCGTGCCCGCCAGGCTCCGTTTTCGTAGACCAGCGCGGGGATGATGATCGCGCGCGCGCCGGTGTGGGTGGCAATGGCCTGCAGGGCCTCGCGGCTCGAGATGTCGTTGTCCGGCTGGCGGAAGCGGCGGACGATCTGCAGCAGGCGCTCGTACGGCAGCACGCGGACGACTCGTGAGTCGGCCAGTCGCGCAATCAGGTCTTCGGTCAGCGCCAGGCGGTAAGGATCGAGTTCCGCGTAGCCGGTCTGGTTCACCACGGGTGCGACGGCGACCGGGATGCGCTCCACCGGCGAGAATACCCAGAGAGGCGTGCCCACCACCGCAGCCGCAAGCACCGCCGCGGCCGCGAGGCCGCGGCGTGTCGTCCGCCGGCGCGGCCGCGGCATGACGGCGGGGGTGACGTCAAGGTGCGGCAGCGGCTCAGTCCGGAGATCCAGCGGCAGCGTCCGTCCCTGCAGCCGCCGCAGCGCCCGCGCCATGTCGCGCGCGCTCTGGAATCGCACAACCGGATCCTTGTGCAGTGCCCGGAACACGAGCTGCTCGAGCGCCTCGGACACTTCGGGCCGCTGCGTGCGGAGCGGCGCAGGAGGCTCGTTCTTGATCGCGTGCGCGATCGCCTCCGGATACCCGCCTTTGAACGGCACGTCGCCGGCGAGCATCTCGTACAGCACGGCCCCGAGCGCCCACACATCGCTGCGCGCGTCGGCCTCGTCGCCCCGCACCTGCTCGGGCGACATGTAGGCGATCGTGCCGATTGTCGACCCTTCGAGCGTCAGCTTGAACCGCGCGTCAGCGAACTTGGCGAGGCCGAAGTCGAGAATCTTCACCCCGTCTTCGGTCAGCATCAGGTTCCCCGGCTTGATGTCGCGGTGAATCACCCCCTGCGCGTGCGCCTTGGCAAGCCCTTCGGCGACCTGCGCGGCGATGTCGAGCGCCTCGTCGACGCTCACAGGCCCTCGCTCGAGCCGCTGCTTCAGCGTCTCGCCGTCGTAGTGCGCCATGACGATGAACAGCTGGCCGTCGTCGGTGGTGCCGATGTCGTGGATGGTGCAGATGTTGGGATGGTCGGTAGCGGAGGCCGCCTGCGCCTCGCGGATGAAGCGCTCCTTGGCGCTCTCGTCGTGGCTCCACTGCGGCGGCAGGAACTTGAGGGCGACCCGGCGCCCCAGCCGGGTATCGCGGGCCGCATACACGAGACCCATGCCGCCGCCGCCCAGGCGCGCGACGATCTCGTAATAGGCCACGGTCCGGCCGACAAGCGAGTCAGCGGGCGCCTTGTCCACGCGCGAGCCTCTCCAACCCGGGGTCGTTCTGCTGTGGCGAGCCGGCCGATATCATACGCGTTTCCGGCCGGCCCGGCGGTGTTCGCTTCGGCCCCCCTCCGGCGTTGATAGCGACAGAAGGAGGGAGTGCCAGATGGTCAATCGCAGATTCGTCGTAGCCGGCTGTGCGGCCGCGGTGGTCGTCTTGCTGGCGGCCTCGTCCACCCTCGCGTGGTCGTCGCTCGCCCGCACCAACCACCTCACCTTCAGCGCGGCGGTCGCGCTGCCGGGCGTCGTACTCAGCCCGGGCTCCTACACGTTCCAGGCGGGCCCCCAGGACACCCACCCGAACATCGTCCGTGTGACCACCCGTGACGGACGGCGGGTGCTGTTCATGGGGTTCACCACTCCGGTGGCGCGGTCGCATGACAGCCGGGGCCTGGTCGTGTCGATCGGTGAGGCGCCCGCGGGGCAGCCGAAGCCGATCATGGCGTGGTATCCGTCGGACTCGTCCATCGGGTACCAGTTTCGCTACTAGGGCACCCCAACGCGCAAAGTCCGCGCGACGCCACCCCTCGCGCGGGCGCGATGGGGACCCTGGTTGGGGACCCCGCCAGGTACGTCGTCGCGGTGCGGAGGGCGCCGCGCTCTTCGCACCCTCGCACCCTCGCACCGTTGCCCGCGCTCGTGTAAGATCGAAAGCCGTTTGCGGCGCGACACTCCGAACCCAGACGTTCTCCAGTGAAAATCCACGAGTACCAGGCAAAGTCGGTCTTGGCGCGCTTCGGTGTGCCCGTGCCGCGCGGCGAGGTGGCGTTCTCGGCGGCCGAAGCGGGGGAGGCGGCGCACCGCCTCGGCGGCAGCGTCGTGGTCGTGAAGGCGCAAATCCACGCCGGCGGCCGCGGCAAGGGAGGCGGCGTCAAGCTCGCGAAATCGCCCGACGAAGCCGAGCGGATTGCGAAGCAGATGATCGGGATGACGCTCGTCACCCATCAGACCGGCCCGGAGGGGCGCACGGTGAGCCGCGTGCTCGTCGAAGAAGGGCTGCAGATCGACCGCGAGCTGTACCTGAGCGTTCTCGTCGACCGCGCGGCGGCGTGTCCGGTCGTCATCGCGAGCGCCGCGGGCGGCATGGACATCGAGGAGGTGGCCGCGAAGGAGCCGCACAAGATCCTCAAGGAGTACGTGGACCGCGGCACCGGGATCGTCCCGTTCCAGGCGCGCAAGCTCGCCTTCGGCATGGAGCTCGAGGCCGGCCCGGCGCAGAAGCTCGTCAAGCTGCTCGACGCCGTCTACCGCGCGTTCATCGAGACCGACGCCTCGCTCGTCGAGATCAATCCGCTGATCCTGACCAGGGGCGGCGATCTCCTCGCGCTCGATGCCAAGGTCAGCTTCGACGACAACGCGCTCTATCGCCACCCCGATCTGCGCGAGCTCCGTGATCTCGGCGAAGAGGACCCGCTGGAGGTGGAGGCGTCGAAGTTCTCGCTCAACTACATCCGCCTCGACGGCAACATCGGCTGTATGGTGAACGGCGCCGGCCTGGCCATGGCGACGATGGACATCATCAAGCTGGCGGGAGGCGAGCCGGCAAACTTCCTCGACGTCGGCGGCGGCGCCAACGCCGAGCAGATCCGGAGCGCGTTCAAGATCCTGATGTCCGACAGGAACGTCCGCGCCGTGCTGATCAACATCTTCGGCGGCATTCTTCGCTGCGACGTGCTGGCGCAGGGCGTTATCGCGGCGGTCCGGGAGCTCGGCGTCCCCGTGCCGATCGTCATCCGGATGGAAGGGACCAACGTCGAGGAAGGGAAGCGGATGCTGAGGGAGAGCGGCTTGAACTTCACGACGGCCGACTCGATGGGCGAGGCGGCGCAGAGGGTCGTGGCGCTCGCGGGTGCACGCTGACGTGGCCGTTCTGCTCGACAAGAATACCCGGTTGATCGTGCAGGGCCTGACCGGCCGCGAAGGGACGTTTCACGCGAAGCAGGCCGCGGCGTACGGCACCACGGTGGTCGGCGGCGTCACGCCGGGCAAGGGCGGGACCGTGCACGAAGGATGGCCGGTCTTCAACAGCGTGCACGACGCGACGGGCGAGACGGGGGCGAATGCTACCGTCATCTTCGTGCCGCCGCCCTTTGCGGCCGACGCCATCATGGAGGCCGCCGACGCCGGCATCCCGCTGGCCGTCTGCATCACCGAAGGCATTCCGGTCGTGGACATGCTCAAGGCGCTGACCTTCATGGAAGGCAAGTCGATGCGACTGGTCGGGCCGAACTGTCCGGGCGTGATCTCGCCGGGGAAGGCGAAGGCCGGCATCATCCCCGGCCACATCTGCCGCGAAGGGCGCATCGGCATCGTCTCGAGAAGCGGCACGCTCACGTATGAGGCGATCCATCAACTGACGCGCCTCGGCATGGGCCAGACGACGTGCATCGGCATCGGCGGCGACCCGCTCGTCGGCACCAGCTTCATCGACGCGCTGCGCCTGTTTGCCGACGACCCGGATACCGACGCCGTGATCATGATCGGGGAGATCGGCGGCACGGCCGAGGAAGAAGCGGCGGAGTTCATCACGCGCGGCTTCGGGAAGCCGGTGGTCGGCTTCATCGCCGGCCAGACGGCGCCGCCCGGGCGACGCATGGGACACGCGGGCGCGATCATTGCCGGCGGCAAGGGCACGGCCGCCGAGAAGATGGCCGCGCTCGGCGCGGCGGGCGTCCACGTGGTGAAGAGCCCGGCCGACATGGGCGCGAAGATGCGCGAGGTACTCGGCTGAGGGCCTCGGGCTTTTGGCTTCAGCCACAGCCCAACGCCCACAGCCCAACGCCCAACGCCAAATTCTTATGGAACGCACGCTCGCCATCATCAAACCGGACGCCGTCGAGCAGCGTCTCATCGGTAGAATCGTGGCGCGCATCGAGGAGGCAGGGTTTACGATCCGCGCGATGCGCCTCGAGCACCTGACGAAGAAGGAGGCGGAGGGATTCTACGCGGTTCACCGCGAACGCCCGTTCTTCGGCACCCTCACGGACTTCATGTCGTCGGGGCCGTGCGTGCTGATGGCCCTCGAGGCGCCGGACGCGATCCGGAAGTGGCGCGCGCTCATGGGCGCGACCGATCCGGCGAAGGCCGACGCGGGCACGCTGCGCAGGGAGTTCGGGAGCTCGATCGAGCGGAACGCCACGCACGGGTCCGATGCGCTCGAGACGGCGGCGTTCGAGCTGGGATATTTTTTCCGCGGCATGGAGATCCGGTAGGCTGCGGGCTTCGGGCTGCGGGCTTCGGGCTGCGGGCTTCAGGCTTTGGGCTATGGGTCGAATTCTCATTGTTCTCGGCCTCGTGCTGGTGGTGGTCGGGCTGCTCGTCAACCTCGGTGTTCCGATCGGCCGGCTTCCTGGCGACATTTCCGTACGGCGCGGGAACTTTTCGTTCTACTTTCCGCTGACCACCTCCATAATTGCGAGTATTCTCCTCACACTGCTGTTGATGTTCCTGAGCAGGCGCTAGCCGGAACTCGATAGCCCGTAGCCCAAAGCCAAGAGCCCAAAGCCAAGAGCCCAAAGCCCAAAGCCAAGAGCCTCCACAGCATGCCTTCCATCAAAGCCGACAAGTGGATCAAGAAGATGGCGCTCGAGCACCGGATGATCGAGCCCTTCGAGGACCGGCAGGTGCGTGCCGGCGTCGTGTCGTACGGCCTCTCGTCCTACGGCTACGACATCCGCGTCGCCGACGAGTTCAAGGTGTTCACGAACATCAACAGCACCGTCGTCGACCCGAAGAACTTCGATCCCCGGTCGTTCGTCGACGTGAAGGCGGACGTCTGCATCATCCCGCCCAACTCGTTTGCGCTGTCGCGGACGCTCGAGTACTTCCGCATCCCGCGCGACGTGATCACGGTCTGCGTCGGCAAGTCGACCTACGCGCGCTGCGGCCTGATCGTCAACGTCACCCCGTTCGAACCCGAGTGGGAAGGCTACGTCACGCTGGAGATCTCGAACACGACGCCGCTCCCGGCCAAGGTCTACGCCAACGAAGGGATCGCCCAGGTGCTGTTCTTCCAGAGCGACGAGGTGTGCGAGGTGTCCTACGCCGACAAGCAGGGGAAGTATCAGTGCCAGCAGGGGCTGACGCTGCCGAAGCTGTAGAATTAGAGGGAATGCTCCGCCCGTTCCGCTCGATCTCTCCCACCGTCGATCCCAGGGCGTTCGTCGACTCCAGCGCGCAGGTCATCGGCGACGTCCATATCGGCGCCGAAAGCAGCATCTGGGTGAACGTCGTCGTGCGCGGCGACGTCAGCTACGTCCGGATCGGCGCGCGCACGAACATTCAGGACCTGGCGCTCGTGCACGTCATGCGCGACACGCACCCGACGCTCGTCGGCGGCGAGGTCACGGTGGGACACGGCGCCGTGGTGCACGGCTGCACGATCGAAGATCGGTGCCTCATCGGGATGGGCGCGATTCTGCTGAACGGCTGCCGGATCGGCTCGGGCTCCATCGTGGCCGCCGGCGCGCTCGTGCTCGAAGGGATGGTCGTGCCGCCCGGCTCGCTGGTGATGGGCATGCCCGCGAAGGTGCGGCGCCCCCTCACGCCCGAGGAGGCCGCGTCCATCCAGTCGTACGCGAAGCGCTACGTGCGCCACCGCCTCGACTTCCAGGCCGAGCACACCCCCGCCTAATGCCAGCAGGCACTGCGCCGCCGAGCGGCATGCGCGACTTCCTGCCGGAAGACGTGCGGCGCCGCGAGTACGTGATCGGGATCATCAAGCGGGTGTACGAGCGCTACGGGTTCGAGCCGCTCGAGACGCCCGCGGCCGAGAATCTCGAGACGCTCCTCGGCAAGTACGGCGACGAGGAGAAGCTCATTTTCAAGATCCTGCGGCGCGGCGAGCACGAGGCGACGGGGCAGGCCGACCTCGCGCTGCGCTACGACCTGACGGTGCCGCTCGCGCGCGTCGTCGCGCAGTACCAGGCGAAGCTGCCGCGGCCGTTCAAGCGGTACCAGATACAGCCGGTGTGGCGGGCCGATCGTCCGGGACGCGGGCGGTTCCGGGAGTTCTACCAGTGCGACGTCGACTCGCTCGGATCGACGTCGCCGGTGGTCGAGGCCGAACTGTGCGGCGCGGTCGCCGATGCGATGACGGAGCTGGGGTTCAGCGACTTCGTCATTCGCCTCAACCACCGGCAGTTGCTCACCGCAATGCTGGACTCTCGGGGCGTCAAACCCAACGAGCATATGGCGACGCTTGTGACGTTGGACAAGCTCGACAAGGTGGGCCGCGAAGGAGTTGAAAAGGAGCTGGAAGCTCGGGGCCGCAGCAGAGATGCGATCGAGGCGTTAATGGAACTGTTTGCACCTCCTCAGCCGAGCGCTGCAACGATTAGTAAGGCAATGGAGGGGTTGCGGAACGCGTATGCACCGTCCCCGGCATCCGTAGTACGGGACGCTCTTAAGGGCTTACTGGACGCTGTGCCGCACGGCCAATCCGCCATTGCGAACTTGAAAGAGATCGTAACGCTTGCTGAACAGACGAAAGCGAAGGGTCGTATCACGTTCGACCGGAGCCTCGCAAGAGGCCTCTCGTATTACACAGGCGCGATCATGGAGCTTAACGTCGATGGCATCGGGAGCCTCGGCGGCGGGGGACGCTACGACAACCTGATCGGGATGTTCTCCGGCCAGCAGATCCCGGCGTGCGGCTTCTCGCTCGGCTTGGAGCGGATCCTGGTGGTGATGACCGAGCGCGGGATGTTCCCGCCCTCGCTCGCCACCTCGCCGGCCGACGTCATGGTGGCCACCTTCGACGCCGCGGGCGCGGGCCCGGCGATGCGCATCGCCGACCAGCTGCGGCAGTCCGGCCTCCGGGTGATGGTCTATCCGGATCCGGACAGGATCGGCAAGCAGATCAAGTACGCTGACGGGCGGGGGATTCCGTTCGTGGCGATTCTCGGCGAGGACGAAATCAGGGCAGGCCGGGTGACAATCAAGAATCTGGCGGACCGGACGCAGCAGACGTACGAGCAGTCGGAGGCGGGCGCGGCGATCCGCGAGGCATTGCAGCAGCGTGGCTGAGCCGCTCGGCACCCTTACGCGCACCCACACGTGCGGCGCGCTGCGCCTCGAGGACGTCGGGGCCGACGTGGTGCTGCTCGGCTGGGTGCACCGGGTCCGCGACCTGGGCGGCCTGCTCTTCATCGACGTCCGCGACCGCGCCGGCATCACGCAGGCCGTCTTCGACAAAGACGATGAGGCGCTCATGGCGAAGGCGAAGCGCCTTCGGTCCGAGTACGTGATCGGCGTCGAGGGGCGCGTGCAGCGCCGCTCGCCCGAGACGATCAACCCGAAGCTGGCGACGGGCGGCGTCGAGGTCGTCGTCCGGCGGCTGGCGCTGCTGAACGAGGCGAAGACGCCGCCGTTCCCGATTGCCGACGAGACGCCGGTCTCGGAAGACGTGCGGCTGAAGTACCGGTATCTCGACCTGCGCCGCCCGCGGCTGCAGGCCAACATCGGGCTGCGGCACCAGGTGACCGCGGCGATCCGGCAGTTCTTCGACGCGAACGGCTTCTGGGAGATCGAGACGCCGATCCTCACGAAATCGACGCCGGAAGGGGCGCGCGACTATCTGGTGCCGAGCCGCGTGCACCCCGGCGAGTTCTACGCGCTGCCGCAGTCGCCGCAGCTCTTCAAGCAGATCCTGATGATTGGCGGCGTCGACCGCTACGTGCAGATCTGCCGCTGCTTCCGCGACGAGGACCTGCGCGCCGACCGGCAGCCCGAGTTCACGCAGGTGGACGTGGAGATGTCGTTCGCGCGCCCCGAGACGATCTTCGGCGTCATCGAGCCGCTCATGCGCGAGGTGTTCCGCGTGGTCGGGCGCGAGATCACGGGTCCGTTTCCCCGCATGCCGTACGCGGAGGCGATCGCGAAGTACGGCTCCGACAAGCCGGACCTGCGGTGCGGGATGCCGATCCAGGACCTCCGCGAGGCGTTCCGCGAATCGACGTTCCGGGTGTTCCGCGAGATCGTCGCGGGCGGCGGCACCGTGCGGGGCTTCGTGGTCACGGACGCCGGCGGCTGCTCCCGCAGTGAAGTCGACGGCATCGTCGAGCAGGCGAAGCAGCTCGGCGCGGCCGGGCTCGTCTGGGCGCGGCGCGCCGCCGACGGCACGATCACGAGCTCGATCATGAAGGCGCTCGGCGACGAGGGTGTCCGGCAGCTGCTCGAGGCCGCCGGGGCGGGAAGCGGCGATCTCCTGCTCGTCGCGGCCGGGGAGCCGGACGCCACGAGCCGGCTGCTCGGACAGCTCAGACTGAACCTGGCCCGGCAGAAAGGGCTCCTCGACCCGGATGAGTACGCATTCACCTGGGTCGTGGACTTTCCTTTGCTGGAATGGGATCCGGAAGAGCGGCGCTACGTCTCGATGCACCACCCGTTCACCTCACCGCACGACGAGGACCTCGACCGGCTCGAGGCGGAGCCGGCGAAGGTGCGCGCGAAGGCCTATGATCTGGTACTGAACGGCAGCGAGATCGGCGGCGGCAGCATCCGTATCCACGACGCGACGCTGCAGCGGCGGATCTTCTCGCTGCTCAACATCGGCCCGGAGGAGGCGAAGCTGCGGTTCGGATTCTTCGTCGAGGCGCTCGAGTTCGGCACGCCGCCGCACGGCGGCATCGCCCTCGGCCTCGACCGCATGTGCGCGATTCTCGCGGGCGAGAGCTCGATTCGCGAGGTGATCGCGTTTCCGAAGACGGCGAACGCCGTCGATCTCATGTCCGACGCGCCGTCGCCGGTCGATCCGAAACAACTGAGGGAGCTGCACATCACGATCAAGCAATGAGAAAGATTGCCCTGCCCGAAGAACGCCTCGATACGCTCTACGGCGCGCACGACGCCAACCTGAAGCATATCGAGCTGCTGCTGAAGGTCGACATCCGCACGCACGGCGCCCAGCTGACCGTGGAAGGCGCGCCCGCCGACGAGCTGCGGGCGCAGCACATCTTCGATCAGCTGCGCATCCTCATGGACGAGGGGTACACGCTCGCCAACGGTGACGTGAAGATCGCCGCGGATCTCCTGGCGGAGAACGCCGAGCTCGACCTGCGCGATTACTTCATGAAAGGGACCGAGCGGCAGGGGACCCGGCGCCGCGTCAACCCGAAGAGCGTCAATCAGCGCCGGTACCTCGACGCCATCGACCGGTTCGACATCGTCTTCGGCGTCGGGCCGGCCGGCACCGGCAAGACGTACCTCGCGATGGCGCAGGCGGTGAGCTGTCTCGTCGGGAAGAAGGTGAGCCGCATCATTCTGGCGCGGCCGGCGGTCGAGGCGGGGGAGAGGCTCGGATTCCTGCCGGGCGATCTGCAGGAGAAAATCAACCCGTACCTGCGCCCGCTGTACGACGCCCTGTTCGACATGATGGACGTGGAGAAGGCGACGCGGCTGATCGAGCGCGGCGTAATCGAAGTGGCGCCGATCGCGTTCATGCGCGGGCGGACGCTGAACGACGCGTTCGTGATCCTGGACGAGGCGCAGAACACCACCTCCGAGCAGATGAAGATGTTCCTGACGCGGCTCGGCTTCGGGTCGAAGGCGGTGGTCACCGGCGATATCACCCAGATCGACCTGCCGCAGGCGCGCATGTCGGGGCTCGTGGAGGTGCTCAAGATCGTCAAGGACGTGGAAGGCATCGGCTTCATCTACTTCGACGACCGGGACGTGGTGCGGCACAAGCTGGTGCAGCAGATCGTCAAGGCCTACGAGGCGTATACGAACGGCTCCCGCTCCAATGGATGACGACCCTCCGTCGCGCCTGCGCGTCGAGGTCGTCACGCCGGCCGGCGTGCGCGCCCCGGGGCTGGCGCGCTGGCTCGCCGCGGTGGCGCCGGCGCGCGCGCGGGGCGCCGTCACCGTCGCCATCGTGCCCGATGCGGGCGTGCGTGTCCTCAACCGCCGCTACCGCAGCAAAAACCGCGCCACCGATGTCCTCTCGTTTCCCGCCTCCGCCGGTGGGCTTCGGCGGGGCAGGCCCTCCGAAGAACGCGGGTATCTGGGCGACATCCTCATTGCCGCCGGCGTCGCGCGCCGCCAGGCGCGCGAGGCGGGGCACTCGCTGCGGACGGAATTGCGGATTCTGGCGCTGCACGGCCTTCTCCACCTTCTTGGCTATGATCACGAGCGCGACGCGGGACAGATGGCCCGGCTGGAGGCCCGTCTGCGCGCCCGCGGCGGCCTGCGTGAAGGCCTGATCGAAAGGCATCGGTGAGCCCGCTCGCCCTCTTTCTCCTCGCGTGCGCGACCGTGTTCCTCGGGTCGGTGCAGGCGGCGTTCAGCACGCTGATGCGCCTCTCGCTCCGGCTGATGGCCGAGCGCGGCGGCCGCGGCGACCGGCTCGGCCGGTATCTGGACGACCCGCTGCAGGTCTTCATCCCCGTCCGGATCCTCATCGGCCTCTGCACCGTCGTGGCCGGCGTGCTGATCGCGCGCCTCAGCACGGTGGACGATGCCTGGTCGATCGCGACGTTCTTCGTGTCGCTCGTCGCCTTCGTCGTCGTGTGCGAGCACCTGCTGCCAATGCTGGTCGCGCGGCGCGATCCCGAGCAGGTCCTCGACGTGCTGCTGCCGGCCTTCGATCCCGTCGCGCGGCTGATGCGGCCCGTGACGCGAACGCTCATCGACCTCGCCGGCATCGCCAGCGACCGCGACGCGGGCGGCGCAGGGGCCGACGAAGGCGCCGCGAAAGCCCCGGCCGCCGCCGAGACCGCGGACACCGAAGGCGCGATCTCCCAAGAGGAAGGCCGCGAACTGCTGCAGTCGATCGTCGACTTCACGGAGACGGTCGTGCGGGAGGTCATGACCCCGCGGCCCGACATCGTCGCGATCCACGCCGACGCGACGCTGAACGATCTGCGCACGCTGTTCCGGGAGGAGCAGTACTCGCGCATTCCCGTCTACCGCAAGGACCTCGACAACATCATCGGCATCGTGTTCGTGAAGGATCTGGTGGGGCTGCCGCCGGGCGCGGAGCCGCCGTTGACCACGTTGATGCGGTCCGCCTACATGGTGCCGGAGAGCAAGCGGGTCTCCGAGCTCCTGAAGGAGATGCAGCGGCGGCAGGCGCAGATGGCGATTGTCGTCGACGAGTACGGCGGCACCGCGGGTCTGGTGACGGTCGAGGATCTGCTCGAGGAGATCGTCGGCGAGATCCGCGACGAGTACGACGTCGAGGCCGAGACGGTCACCGAGGAGGGCGACGGCGTCTTCGTGTTCAGCGGCAAGGTGAGCGTCGACGAGGTCCGTGAGCGGCTCGGCGTCGAGATCGAGCGCGAAGGGTTCGAAACGCTCGGCGGCTACCTGCTGTCGCATCTCGGGCGCATGCCGTACGTCGGCGAGACGTTCGAGGCGGACGACCTCGCCGTCGAAGTGCTCGAGGTCGAGCGCCGGCGTATTACCAAGGTCCGCGCCCGGCGCCGGGCCGGCGCGCCCGCGGAGACCGAATGAACCACGAAGTGCACGAAGGACGCGAAGGCCACGAAATGCCTTTAAAGGTTTCGTGATCTTCGTGATCGTCGTGGCCTTCGTGGTTGATCGATATGGCTATTCACCGTGAGGTTCGCATCGGCCACGTCCACCTGAAGGTGGCGGACCTCGATCGCGCGCTCGGCTTCTACTGCGAGGTGCTCGGGTTCGAGCTGATGCAGCAGTGGGGATCGAGCGCCGCGTTCATCGCGGCGGGCGGCTACCACCATCACATCGGCCTCAATACGTGGGAGAGTCTGGGCGGCTCGCCGCCGCCGCCCGACACGACCGGGCTCTATCACCTGGCGATCCTGTATCCGACGCGCGCCGAGCTGGCCGGCGCGCTCCGCCGCGTGCTGCAGGCGGGTGTCGCGCTCGACGGCGCCGCCGACCACGGCGTCAGCGAGGCGCTGTACCTGCGCGACCCGGACCAGAACGGCGTGGAGCTCTACTGGGACCGTCCGGTGGAGCGGTGGCCCCGCACGGCGGACGGGCGCCTGGCGATGTACACCCGGCGGCTGGATCTCGAGGGCCTGCTGCGGGAAGCACGGCTTCCGGCGCCTGCCGAGTCGCCGGGGTCCGGTCCGCGCGACCTGTGAAGTCCGGCTTCGTCTCCTTCATCGGGCGCCCCAACGCGGGCAAATCGACGCTGCTCAACCGCATCGTCGGCCACAAGCTGGCGATTGTGTCCGACAAGCCGCAGACGACACGGACGCGGATCGTCGGCGTGAAGAACTATCCGGGCGGTCAGGTCGTGTTCGTCGACACCCCCGGCGTGCACAAGCCGACCCACCGGATGAACGTGCGGATGGTCGACCTGGCGCTCGAAGCGATGCGCGAGGTCGACCTGCTGACGCTCGTCGTCGATGTGTCGGTAAAATCGGGCCCCGGCGACCGCCACCTGCTGTCGCTCGTCAAAGACGTCACGACCCCGGCCATCCTGGCGCTGAACAAGGTGGATCTGGTGGCCAAGCCGAAGCTGCTGCCGATCATCGATTGCTACCGGCAGGAGCATCCGTTCGTAGAAATCGTGCCTATTTCGGCGACCGACGGCACCAACGTCGACGTGCTGGAGCGGCTCTTCTTGCAGCACCTACCCGAGGGGGAGCCGCTCCACCCGCCCGATTACGTAACGGACCAGCCCGAAACGTTCTTCGTGGCGGAAATCGTGCGCGAGCAGGTCCTGCAGCTCACCCACGCCGAGCTCCCGTTTTCCACCGCGGTCGTCGTCGATCACTTCGAGGAGGCCGCCGCGCAGAAGCTCGTGCGGATCTACTGCACGATCCTCGTCGAGCGCGAATCGCAGAAGCCGATCGTCGTGGGGCGGGGCGGCGCGATGGTCAAGCAGATCGGCACGGCCGCCCGGGCCGAGCTGGAGCGCTTCTTCGGCACGCGTGTGTATCTCGACCTGCGCGTGAAGGTGAAAACCGAGTGGCGCGATGACGAGCGCGCGCTGGACGAGATGGGACTGCGAAAACCTAGTTAGTGGTTGGTGGTTCGTGGGGTCATGGTTGCTACCAACCGCCGCAAAAGGCTGTCAATCCTTCAGTTCCGCGTGCTACATTGAGCTGTTTGCACGTGCTGGACGAACCTGCATCATGGCGGCGCAGCGAAGAATCGATCTCGTCCTCGACTCGGTCAGGCGGCTGCTCCGGATTGGTGCGACCGCCAACCTGCTGAACCTGCTGCAGAAGCAGCACCCGGCCGACCTCGCCCAGGTCTTCAGCGAACTTCCCGATCGCGATCGCCAGGCCACCTTCAGCCTCCTGGTGGAACGGAACGGCCGCCTCGCGATGGAAACGGTCTCGGAGCTCGGCCCGGAAGCGGGCGCGGCGCTGCTGGCGACGCGCTCGGCCGAGGACATCGCGCGCCTGGCGCAGGAGATCCCCACCGACGATGCGGCGGCGCTGATCGATCACCTGCCCGAGGAGCTGTCGGCAGCCGTCCTCGAGCTGATGCGGCCGAAGCAGTCGGGCGAGGTCGAAAACCTCCTCGAGTACGACGAGCAGACGGCGGGGCGCATCATGAACCCGCATGTCTTCGCCCTCAACGAGGACATGACGGTCGGCGAGGCGATCACCGAGCTGCAGACCAACCGCGACGTCGAGATGGTCTTCTACCTCTACGTCGTCGACGAGCGCCGGCACCTGGTCGGCGTCACCTCGCTGCGGCGGCTGCTGCTCGTGGCGCCCGAGACGCCGCTGAAGCGGATCATGACCACCGATCTGATCAGCGCGCGCGTCGACATGGACCAGGAGGAGGTCGCGCGCCTGGTGGCCTCCTACAACCTGCTCGCCATTCCGGTCGTCGACGAGGAGAACAAGCTGGTCGGCGTCATCACCGTCGACGACGTGATCGACGTCATCAAGGAAGAGGCGACCGAGGACATCTACCGTCTGGCGGGGGTCGCGGGCGACGAGCGTGCGTTCACGCCGGCCGGCGAATCGATTCGCAAGCGGCTGCCGTGGCTCGGCGTGAATCTGGTCACCGCGTTCGTGGCCGCCTCAGTCGTCGCGATCTTCGAGGGGACGATCGAGCGGATCACGGCGCTCGCGGTCTTCATGCCGATCGTGGCCGGGATGGGCGGCAATGCCGCCACGCAGACGCTGACCGTCGTCGTGCGCGGCATCGCGCTCGGCGAGCTGACGTGGGGCAACTCCCGCAAGGCGCTCCTGAAGGAAGCCACGGTCGGCGTCGGCAACGGCCTCGTGCTGGGGCTCGTCGCGGCCGCCGTCGCCTGGGCCACCCGGGGCAGCCCGGTGCTCGGGCTGGTCCTGTGCGCCGCGATGATCATCAACATGTTCGTCGCCGCGACGGCGGGGACGCTGGTGCCGCTGGGGCTGCGCGCGGCGAACGTCGACCCGGCGCTCGCCTCGTCCGTCTTCATCACGACGCTGACCGACGTCTTTGGCTTCTTTTCGTTCCTGGGGCTGGCGACGCTGTTCATGGGATATCTCGCGCCGGGGTGATGACATGTCGTTCATCCTTCTCGGCTTCCCACTTCTCAGTTCGTGTTCGCGTTCGGTTCAGGATCCAGCGTTCGCTGTTCCGCGTTCGCAGGCACCGTAACCGCGAACGTGAAGGCGACCCCAGAACCCAGAACCTCGAACGGAACGTGAACACGAACCGAGCACCGAGAACAGAGAAGCGTGAACGACAGTAAAATAGGCATATTTCTGTGCCCCTGTACACAGCCGACGCGCTGATTCTCCGCACCTACAAGCTCGGTGAGGCCGATCGCATCGTCGTGTTCCTGACGCGCGATCGCGGCAAGAAGCGGGGCGTCGCCAAGGGGGCGCGCCGCGCGCGGTCGCGCTTCCTCGGCGCGCTCGAGCCGCTCACGGAGGCGCGCGTCGCGTACTTCGAGAAGGAGCGGCGCGAGCTGGTGGGGCTCAATTTCGCCGAGCCAATCCGGTCGCCGCTGGCGCTTACGGGTCCGGCTAAAGCCGGACACTACGTACGCGAGGCAGACGTCGGCGCACGGGACCGTGACGCGCTCGGGTACGTGGGGTACTTTGCGGAACTGCTCGACGAATGGGCGCAGGAGGCCGACGCCGACGAGCGGCTCTACCGCCTCGGCGCGTCGATGTTGGGCGCGCTCGCGGCGGGCGCGCCGGTCGAGCCGCTGGCGCGCTATTTCGAGTACTGGCTGCTGCGGTTGCAGGGCGTCTACCCGGAGGCGCAGGGCACGCTGTCGTCGGGCGCCATGGCGTTTCTGACCGCCTCGCGCACGGCGGCGCCGGACCGCATCGGCGACGTCCCGGCCGGACCTGCCGTGCTCCGCGAGCTCGAGCAGCTCCACCGGGGGCTCATTGCCATGCACCTCGAGAAGACGTTGAAATCCGACCGTGTGCTGCGCGAGCTGCGCCGGCGCGGCTAGATTCTTCACATGAGACAGGCCACAGAGACACAGAGACACGGAGACAGGTTTGAATGTGCCGTCCTCGGTGTCTCTGCGCCTCGGTGGCCCGTGGCAGCGTGACATTCCAGGACCTGATTCTCAAGCTCTCCGCCTTCTGGGCCTCGCACGGGTGCCTGCTGCAGCAGCCGCTCGACCTCGAGGTCGGTGCCGGCACGTCGCACCCGGAGACGCTGTTCCGGGTGCTCGGGCCCAAGCCGTGGAGCGTCGCCTACGTGCAGCCGTCGCGGCGGCCCGATGACGGGCGCTTCGGCCAGAACCCGAACCGCCTGTTCAAGCACCACCAGTACCAGGTGATCCTCAAGCCGTCGCCGGACGAAGTGCAGCGGATCTACCTGGAGAGCCTCGAGGCGTGCGGCATCAACCCGCGGCAGCACGACATCCGGTTCGAGGAGGACAACTGGGAGTCGCCGACGCTCGGCGCGTGGGGCATCGGCTGGCAGGTCATGCTCGACGGGCTCGAGATCACACAGTTCACATACTTCCAGCAGGTGGGCGGCCTCGATCTGTCGCCGATTTCGTGCGAGATCACCTACGGCCTCGAGCGCATCGCGATGTTCCTGCAGCGCGTCGACAACGTGTTCGACCTCGAGTGGGGCGGCGGTGTGAAGTACGGTGAGGTGCGGCTGCAGGAGGAAATCGAGCAGTCAAAGTATGCGTTCGGCCAAGTCACCATGCCGCCCGAACAGCCGTTCGCGATGGTTCACCGCGCGCTGTTCGACGAGAATTACGAATTGTCCGAACACTTGCTGAGCTCCGGTCTGATTTGGCCGGCGCTCGAACACTGTTTGAAGTGCTCCCATCTGTTCAACCTGCTCGATTCGAGCGGCAGCATCGGCGTGACCGAGCGCACCGCCTACATCCTCCGCGTCCGCCAGCTCGCCGTGCGCATTGCGAAGGCCTACGTCGGCGAGTCCGAGGCCGTGAAAGCGGCCGAGAGCTGACGCGATGGACCGCGAGCTGCTCATCGAGATCGGGTGCGAGGAGATTCCCGCCGGCTGGCTGCCGGCGCTCACGGCGCAGCTGGCGCGCCAGCTCGACGTGCGCCTGCGGGAATTCCGCCTTACGACGGCAGCGCCCGCCGAAAGCTACAGCACGCCCCGGCGCCTGACCGTGCGCGTCGCCAGGCTGGCCGAACGGCAGACGGATCTGGAGGAGCTGGTGACCGGGCCGCCCGTCAGCGCCGCGTACGCGGCGGACGGGACGCCGACGCCGGCGGCGCTCGGATTCGCCAGGAAGTACGGCGTCGAGGTCACCGCGCTCGAAAAGCACCACACGCCGAAGGGCACGTACCTCGCCCACCGGGTGCGGCAGCGCGGCAAGGCCACCGTCGACGTGCTGGCCGACGTGATGACGGCGCTGCTGCGCGACCTGACGTTTCCCAGGCCGATGCGGTGGGATGCCTTCCTCGACGACGGCAAGGGGGAGCTGCTCTTTGCGCGCCCCATCCGCTGGCTGGTGCTCATGTACGGCGGACGCGTCGTCCCGTTCGTCATCCGCCGCACCGAGCTGGCCGAAGGCCCCAACGTGCAGGAGATCCGCTCGGGCTCGCAGACCTACGGTCATCGATTTCAGACGACGAGCGGCCGGGCGGGACGGGCAATCAAGATCAAGACGTTCGATGACTACCAGGCGCGGCTGCTGGAAAACTTCGTGATCCTCGACCGGAACGAGCGGGAGTCGCGCATCCGGCGCGAGCTCGAGGCGCACGCCCGCAGGCTCGGCGGACGGGTCGGCCTGTCGACGTCGCTCAAGGCTGGAGGCCTCCTCGCGGCGGCGCATTCGTCGCTGCTCCAGGAAGTGCCGGATCTCGTGGAATACCCGTCGGTCGTTGCGGGCCATTTTCCGCCCGAGTACCTGCAGCTGCCGGACGAGGTGCTGACGACGACGATGATCCATCACCAGCACTTCTTTCCGGTGGTCGACGAGGAAGGGAAGCTGAAGTCGGCTTTCCTGGCGGTCATCAACGTGCAGCCCGAGCGGCCGGAGATCATCGCGCGCAACGCGGAGCGGGTGCTCGCCGCGCGGCTCCGTGACGCGCGGTTCTTCTGGGACGAAGACCGCAAGGCGACGCTCGAATCGCGCATCGATCGGCTGTCGACCATCCTGTTCCACGGCAAGCTCGGCAGCTACCGCGAGAAGGCGG
Source organism: Acidobacteriota bacterium (assembly GCA_016192845.1). GTDB lineage: Bacteria > Acidobacteriota > Vicinamibacteria > Vicinamibacterales > UBA2999 > MELF01. The sequence goes on along the minus strand of JACPTI010000064.1, from coordinate 64,383 downwards.
ACCGCGTCTCCTCGCTGGCGAGGTGGATCGCGAAGGAAGCCCTCGGACAGCCGGATGCGGTCGCCGAGCAGGCCGCGCGCGCCGGGCGCCTCTCGAAGGCCGACCTCGCCACCGAGATGGTGCGGGAGCTGACGGAGCTGCAGGGCACGATGGGCGGGATCTACGCGCGTGAGGAGGGGCTGCCGGAGCAGATCTGGAAGGCGATCTACTTCCACTACCTGCCGATTGGCGTCGAGGCCGACGCCCCGCCCACGCGGCAGCAGCTCGGCGAGGCCGCAATCACCTGGGCGGCCCTGTCGCTGGCCGACAAGCTCGATTCGGTCGTCGGCATGTTTACGGCGGGCGAACGCCCCACGGGGTCGCGCGATCCGCTCGGGCTGCGGCGCCAGGCCCAGGGCGCCGTCAAGGTGCTGACCGACCTGCCGGAGGTCACCGGGCTCACGGCCCGGCTGCGCATCGGTGCCCTGCTGGCACGCGCCGGCGAGCCGTTTGGCGCGGCCGATCGCGCACCCCTGTTGTCGTTCATGGCCGACCGGCTGACGTATCTCCTCGAGCAGCGCGGCTATGACGTGCGCAACGTCCGGGCGGTTCTGCACGGGGACATCGAGCAGGTGAGCCCGCTCGAGGCGCGGCTGAAGCTCGAAGCGCTGGCCCAGATGAGCGGTTCGGAATCGCTGCGCGCCGTCGCCGCGCTCTTCAAGCGCGTCAAGAACATTTCGAAGGACGTACCGCCGAGCGGGGCGGTGCTTCCAGAAGGCGCTCGTCCGCTGCTCAAAGAGCCTGCTGAGGTGCTCCTGCGGCGAACGTTGGAAGAAGCGGCACCGGTCATCAGTGCAGCAACGTCGAAGGGGGATTATCTTCAGGCATTTCAACACATCGCGTCTCTCAGAGCCGCGGTGGCGCAGTTTTTCGACGACGTGCTTGTGATGGCTGAAGATCAGAAGGTCCGGCGGGCGCGGCTGGCGCTCGTCGCGACGCTTCGCGATCTGATTCTGGAAATTGCGGACTTGTCCGAGATGGCGACGGAGGGTTGAGGCGTGGCAAAAAAGGGAGCCCCGATGCGGGCGCGGGCGCGCGCGCGCAAGTATGTGTACTTCTTCGGCAACGGCAGGGCCGACGGCAACCGCCAGATGCGCGACACGCTCGGCGGCAAGGGTGCCGGCCTTGCCGAGATGACCAACGCCGGGCTGCCGGTGCCGCCGGGCTTCACGGTCTCCACTGACGTCTGCTCGATCTATTACAAGGAAAAGGGCCGGATCCCCGCGGCGATCGACCGCGAGATCGCCGAGAACCTCCACAAGCTCGAAAAGGCCGCGGGGGCGACGCTCGACTCCACGACCAACCCGCTGCTCGTGTCGGTGCGTTCGGGCGCGAAGTTCTCGATGCCGGGGATGATGGACACGATCCTCAACCTCGGCCTCAACGACGCGTCCGTCGAGGGGTTGGAAGCTCGGACGTCGAACGGCCGCTTCGCCTACGACAGCTACCGGCGCTTCATCCAGATGTTCGGCAGCGTCGTGCTCGAGATCCCGAAGCCCGCCTTCGAGCACGAGTTCGAGGAGGTCAAGCGGGGCCGGGGGGCCAGGCAGGATACCGACCTCGACGAGGCGGCGCTCCGCGAGGTCGTCGAGCGCTACAAGAAGCTGGTTCGCGCCCGAACCGGTCGCGAGTTTCCCCAGGACCCGCACGAACAACTCGAGATGGCGCGCGACGCGGTGTTTCGTTCGTGGATGAACCCGCGGGCGCGGGAGTACCGCCGGATCTACGACATCCCCGACCATATCGGCACCGCGGTCAACGTGCAGATGATGGTGTTCGGCAACACCGGCGAACGCTCGGCTACCGGCGTCGGCTTCACGCGGAATCCGGCCACCGGCGCGAGGGAGTTCTACGGCGAGTTCCTTATCAACGCGCAGGGCGAGGACGTCGTCGCGGGCATCCGGACGCCGCAGGCGATCGGGCAGCTCGAAAAGGTGATGCCGAAGGCGTACAGGCAGCTGCGGCAGATCACCACGCGGCTGGAGCGGCACTACAAGGACGTCCAGGACTTCGAGTTCACCATCCAGGACGAGCGGCTGTTCATGCTGCAGACCCGGAACGGCAAGCGCACCGGGTACGCGGCCGTGATCATCGCGACGGACCTCGTGTCCGAGCGGTTGATCACGCCGAAGGAGGCCATTCTGCAGATCGACCCCGAATCGCTGTCGCAGCTGCTCGCGCCGGGATTCGATCAGACGGAGTGGGCGTCGATTCCCGTGGCCACCAGAGGCCTGCCGGCCTCGCCGGGCGCCGCGAGCGGCCAGGTCGTCTTCAGCGCCGACGACGCGGTGCAGTGGTCGGATCAGGGCAGGCCTGTGATCCTGGTCCGCCGCGAGACGGTGCCCGACGACATTCACGGCATGTACGTCTCGCAGGGGATTCTCACCGCGACCGGCGGCATGACGTCCCATGCCGCCGTCGTCGGGCGGCAGATGGGCAAGCCGTCGGTGGTGGGCGCCGGCGAGCTGCAGATCGACGAGGCGGGCAAGCGGTTCTCCGTGAACGGCCGCGAGGTGCGCGAGGGCGACTTCATCTCGTTCGACGGCCTCACCGGCGAGGTGAAGCTGGCGAGGGTCGCCTCGAAGCCGAGCGAGATCCTGCAGGTGATCCATGGCGAGCTGAAGCCGGCGCAGTCGAACATCTATCGCCGCTTCGCCCAGATCCTGACGTGGGCCGACAAATACCGCCGCATGGGGGTCCGCGCCAACGCGGACCAGCCCGACCAGGCGGAGCTGGCGTACGCCTTCGGCGCCAGCGGCATCGGGCTGTGCCGGACCGAGCACATGTTCTTCGGCGAGGGGCGCGTCGAGATTGTCCAGCGGATGATCCTCGCGGAGACCGAGGCGGACCGGCGCGCGGCGCTCGACGAGCTGGAGCCGCTCCAGCGCGGCGACTTCTACGGCGTGTTCAAAGCGATGCATGGCCAGCCGGTCACGATCCGGTTGATCGATCCACCGCTGCACGAGTTCCTGCCCAAGCGGGAAGATCTGATGGTGGAGATAGCGCGTCTGGAGGCGCATGAGCAGCCGGGCCCGCAGCTCGAGCGGAAGCGTACGCTGTTGCGCAGAGTCGAGCAGCTGCACGAGTTCAACCCGATGCTCGGCCATCGCGGCGTGCGCCTTGGGATCACGTACCCGGAAATCACCGAAATGCAGACACGCGCCATCATCGAGGCGGCATGTCAGCTGGCGAAGGAGGGTGTCAGGGTCGTGCCGGAGATCATGATTCCGCTCGTCAGCCACGTGCGCGAGCTGCGCGACCAGAAGGCGATCGTCGATCGTGTGGCAGGCGAGGTGATGAAGGAACAGAGGATCCGTGTCAAGTACCTCGTGGGCACCATGATCGAGGTGCCGCGCGGCGCGACGACGGCGGATCAGATCGCGGCGGACGCGGAGTTCTTTTCCTTCGGGACCAACGACCTGACGCAGTTGGCCTTCGGGTTCTCGCGCGACGACATCGGCAAGTTCCTGCGGGTGTACCAGGAGAAGAAGATCCTCGAGAAGGATCCGTTCGCGACCTTTGACGCGGAAGGCGTGGGCCCGCTGGTGCGGACGGCCGTGGAGCTCGGCCGGAAGACGCGCCCGGACCTCAAGCTCGGCGTCTGCGGCGAGCACGGGGGCGACGCCGCGTCGATCCACTTCTTCGAGCAGGTGGGGCTCGACTACGTGAGCTGCGGGCCGTACCGCGTGCCGGTCGCGCGGCTGGCCGCCGCGCAGGCGGCGCTGGCCGTCAAGGTGGGGGATTGACGCTGCACGACAAGTGATCAGCATCTACGTCCATCGGAACGGCGAGACGACCAGCGTTCCGCATATCGACCCCGCGTGGCTGGAACCGAGCACCGACGTGACCCTGTGGGTGGATCTGGCGGCGCCCGGCCCAAACGAGGGGCGCCTGCTGAGCGACGTCTTTCGTTTTCACCCCCTGTCGGTGGAAGACGCGCTGAGCGCCATCCATCATCCGAAAATCGAGCCGTATCCCGGGTACCTGTATGTCATCCTGCACGGGATCGATTTCGAAGGGCGCCGCAAGGGGTTCGCCACGCGCGACATCGACTTCTTCCTCGGCCGCAACTACCTGGTGACGGTGCACGACGGTCGGTCGCGCAGCATCGCCAGGTGGCGGGAGGTCTGCGACCGTCACGAGCACGTGCTGGCCGAGGGGCCGGCGGCGCTGCTGCACCGCATCGTCGACACGATGGTGGAGAACTACCGGCCCGAGGTCGACGCCCTCGAGGACCAGATCGACGAGCTCGAGGAGACCGCGATCCTCGGCCGTCGTCCGAACCTCATTCGGCAGATTCTGGTCCTCAAGCGCGACCTCGCCTCGCTCCGCCGCGTGGTCCTGCCGCAGCGCGACGCCGTCGGCCGACTGGCCCGGCGGGAGTTTCCGCAGATCAACGACGAGATCGCCTATCGCTTCCGGGACGTCTATGACCACTTCGTCCGGCTGTCGGACGAGGCAATCCTGTTTCAAGATCGCGTGACGAGCATCCTCGAGGCGCACCTGTCCGCCGTCTCGAACCGGCTGAACGTGATCGTCAAGGTGCTGACCGTCATCTCGACCATCTTCCTGCCGCTCACCGTGCTGACCGGCATGTGGGGGATGAACATTCCGCTGCCGACGTTTCCGGGCGGCGAAGGCGCGCAGTTCTGGTGGGTGGCGGCCGTGATGGCCGCGATCGCCGTCGGGATGCTGGCCGTGTTCCGCTGGAACCGGTGGATCTGAGGATGGCGAGGATCCACGTCCTGCCGGGCGACCTCGCCAACCAGATTGCTGCCGGCGAAGTGGTGGAGCGGCCGGCGTCGGTCGTCAAGGAGCTGGTCGAGAACGCCATCGATGCGGGCGCGCGGCGGATCGCCGTCGCCGTCGAGATCGGCGGCAAGAAGCTGATTCGCGTCGATGACGACGGCGAAGGGATGGTGGCGGAGGACGTGCGGCTGGCGGTGGAGCGGCATGCCACGAGCAAAATCCGCCGGGCCGACGACCTGGACGCGATTGCCACGCTCGGGTTCCGCGGCGAGGCGCTGCCGGCCGTCGCGTCCGTGTCGCATGTCGTCCTGCGCAGCCGGGCGCGCGGGAGCGGGTCGGGCACCGAGATTCGGGTCAACGGCGGCGCGGTCGCCTCGGTCGCGGAAGTCGGCATGCCCGAAGGCACGTCGGTCGAGGTGACCGACCTCTTCTACAATCTGCCCGCGCGCCGGAAGTTCCTGAAGTCCGACGCCGCCGAAGCGGCGCAGGTTTCGCGCATCGTCACGCAGATCGCGCTGTGCTACCCGGAGATCGGGTTCACGCTGACCAGCGCCGGCCGCAGGCTGCTGGAGTGCCCGCCGGTCGTCGGGTTGCGCGACCGGCTGTACCAGCTCTACGGCGAACGGACGGATCTGATCGAAGTGCACCGCGACACGGGCGACGTGAAGGTGGTCGGGTTCGTCGCGGCGCTGGCCGAGCAGGGACCGACGCGCGGGCCACAGAACGTGTTCGTGAACCGCCGGATCGTGCGCGATCGGACGATTGCGCACGCGATCATCGACGCGTACAGCGTGGCGTCCATCAAGGAGCGCAGCCCCGAGGTCCACCTCTTTCTGTCGATGCCGTACACGGCGGTCGACGTCAACGTCCACCCGACGAAGGCGGAAGTACGGTTCCGGGATCAGTCCTACGTGCACGAGGTGATCCGCAGAACCCTTGCAGACGCGCTCGGCCGCGGCGCGGCGCCGGAGCTGCAGCTCGAGGCCTCGCGCCCGGGGGAGCCGGCTGCGGCCACGCTCCCGCTGCCGGCTGGCTACGCCGCGACGTACCCGAGCCGATGGACGACTGGGGCGGGTGGGGCGGGTGGGGTGGCACCATCAGACGCAGTGTCCGGCTTTAGCCGGACCGAGGTCGCCAGTCCGACGATCCGGCCGATGATCGCTCTCGGGCAATTTCGCGACACATTCATCATCGCGGTGGATGAGGAAGGAATTGCGATCATCGATCAGCACGTTGCGCACGAGCGCGTGCTGTTCGAGCGGATTCTGCAGCGGTTGACCGTCGGCCGGCTCGAGAGCCAGCGCCTGCTCGAGCCGATGCTCATCGAGCTGTCGCCCGGCGTGCGCCAGGGGCTCGCCGTGCACGCCGCCGAGCTCGAGCGCCTCGGATTCGAGCTGGAGGAGTTTGGCGGCGGCGCGGTCCGTGTGGCGGCGGTTCCGGCGCTGCTGCGGCGCGAGGACTGCGAGACGGCGATTCGCGCGCTCGGCGAAGACCTCGAAGGGCTCGATCGCGGTGCGCGGGTGGAGGAGGCGCTCCGGCGCCTCGCGGCGACAATGGCGTGCCACGCGGCGGTGAAGGCGAACTATCCGCTCACCGCCGAGAAGATGGCGCACATCCTCGAAGAGCTCCGGCAAACCGCGTACTCGACCATCTGTCCCCACGGCCGGCCGGTGATGCTGCGGATCACGCGCAGGGAAGTCGAGAAAAACTTCCAGCGGATCTAGTCGTTCGCGCTTCTGCATTCGCTTCTCGGTTCGTGTTCGAGGTTCGGTTCTCCTTCAATCTTCTTGGTTCCGGGTTCGGTGCCGACACCGTATAATTCGGCCGACTCGCCTCATCATGCTCTCGCCCGGCACGCGCCTCGGCGTGTACGAGATTCAGGCCGCTCTTGGTGCCGGCGGTATGGGCGAGGTCTATCGCGCTCGCGACACGAAGCTTGCGCGTGACGTCGCCATCAAGGTCCTCCCCGCCAGCGTCGTCAGCGATCCCGAGCGCATTGCGCGCTTCGAGCGCGAGGCGCAGCTCCTCGCGGCGCTGAACCATCCGCACATCGCGGCGATCTACGGTCTGGAAGGCTCGGACGCCTCGCAGTTCCTCGTGATGGAGCTGGTGGACGGCGACACGCTCGCCGAGCGGCTGAAGACGGGCCCGATTCACGTCGCCGAGGCACTGGCGATCGCGAGGCAGATTGCCGACGCGCTGCAGGCCGCACACGAGAAGGGGATCGTCCACCGCGACCTCAAACCGGCCAACATCGCGTTGACGGCAGGCGGACAGGTCAAGGTGCTCGACTTCGGACTCGCGAAGGCACTCGGACCGGCCGAGGCAGGTCCCGCGGGCACCCCGGTCCTCACCAACTCCCCGACGTTGACCGTGGCGGCCACGCAGGCCGGCGTCATCCTGGGCACCGCCGCGTACATGGCGCCTGAACAGGCGCGCGGCAAGCCGGTGGACAAGCGCGCGGATATTTGGGCGTTCGGCTGCGTGCTCTGCGAGATGCTCACGGGGAAGCGGGCGTTCGAGGGCGAGGACCTGAGCGAGACGCTGGCCTTCGTGCTCACGAAAGAGCCCGACTGGCGCGCGCTCTCCGCCAGTACGCCTGCCTCTGTGCTGGCGCTGCTGCGCCGGTGTCTGGAACGCGACGTCAGGAAGCGCGTGGCGGACGCGTCGACGCTGTTGTTTGTGCTCGATGAGGCCACGGCACCCGGAGCGTCCGATAGGGCGGAGCCGGAACGCCGCGCGGCTGTGGCGAATAGGCCAGGGTGGCGGCGGGTTGCGCCGGCGGGAGCTGCTGCCGTCGGCGCGGCGCTGCTCGCGGGCGCCGGGGTCTGGTGGACGATGCGCCCGGCCCCGCCGCGCGTGGTGCGGACCGAGATCGTGACGACGGGGGAGAGGGCGTTGAGCATTCAGGGGGCCGACCGCGACGTGGCCATCACGCCGGATGGGTCGCGGATCATTTATCGCGGCGACAACCAGCTCCTGGTGCGTGCGCTCGACCAGATCGAGCCGCATGTCTTCGTGTCGCCAGACGGCCAGTGGCTCGGGTTTGTGGATACGGTGTCGACGTTGAAGAAGGTCGCCATCGCGGGCGGGCCCGCTGTCACGATTGCACAGATGGATGGCGCCGCGCGCGGCGCGACCTGGCTGCCCGACGACACGGTGATCTTTGCCACCGGCGCTCTGACGACCGGCCTGCAGCGCGTCTCCGCCGCGGGCGGTGAACCAATGGTGCTCACGAAACCCGACCGCGAGCGAGGTGAGGGCGATCACATGTGGCCGGAGCTCCTGCCCGGCGGCCAGGCGGTCCTCTTCACCATCACCCCAACACGCGGGGGGCTCGATAACGCCCAGATCGCTGTTCTCGACATCGCAACCGGCGTGTACAAGGTGCTCGTGCGCGGCGGCCACCACGCGCACTATGTACCGACGGGGCACCTCGTGTATGGAGCGAGCGGCACACTGCGCGCCGTGCCGTTCGACCTCGATAGTCGTCAAATCGTCGGCACGCCGGTCCCTGTGCTCGAAGGGGTCGCGACCACGCTCCCAGGGGCCGTGGATGTGTCCGTCGCGGCCAACGGCACGATGGTGTACCTGCCCGGGCGCGTCGGGTCACTACTGGCCTTTTCACCCGTCTGGGTGGACCGGATGGGGCGCGAGGAACCGATTGGCGTGCCGCCGCGCCCCTATGCGTACGCGCGACTGTCGCCGGACGGAACCCGAATCGCCCTCGATGTCCGCGGGGAGCAGAACGACATCTGGCTCTGGGATCTGATCCGCAAAACGATGACCCGTCTGACGTTCGATCCGGGGAACAACCGGGGGCCTGTCTGGAGTCCGGACGGGAGACGCATGGCGTTTACGGCGGAGCGTGACGGCGGTGAAACGATCTACTGGCAGGCGTCCGACGGCACCGGCGCTCCAGAGCGCCTGACCCAGGGTCCGGTCGTTCAAGTTCCCAACTCGTTCTCACCGGATGGCAGGCGACTGATCTTCAATCAGCCGGACGCACCACCATATGACCTTGGTGTTGTGACGCTGGAGGGCGAGCGCCGGGCGGCGCTCATCCTTCGCGCTCCGTACAACGAAGTGAACGGCGAGATCTCTCCCGACGGCCGGTGGCTCGCCTATCAGTCCAACGAGTCGGGCCGGGACGAGATTTACGTCCGCCCGTTTCCCAACGTTGACGCGGGCCGATGGCAGGTGTCGACAGACGGCGGGACACGTCCCGTCTGGTCGCGGAACGGGCGCGAGCTGTTCTACTTCGTGGTGCCGGGGACGCTGATCGCTGTTCCCGTCCAGCTGGGAACCGGCTTTTCCGCCGGCACCCCGCAGGTCGTGTTCAAAGGTGCGTATGGCTCGGTGTTCGCCGCGCGGCACTACGACGTATCGCCTGATGGCCGCCGCTTCCTCATGCTCAAGACCGCGCAGGCCACCGACGACGCCACGTCCTTCCGATCCCTCGTCGTGGTGCAGAACTGGACAGAGGAGTTGAAGCGGCTGGTGCCGGCGAACTGAAGAACCTCCGAACCCTGAACCCGGAACAGAGAAACCGAATGTGAAACACGAACCGGGAAGACGAGAACCTAGAAGCGTGAACGACAGGTTTCATAACGCGAAGTTGTTTGACACGCCTCTCAGCCGTTGCTAGATTAAGGTCTCGCTCGCAACCGACTGACAACCAAGCGTTTAGCTCATCCGTGCGCGGGTTATCCGTGTGCGGACGCGTGGCTGCCGAGCCTGGCTCACTGCGGCGTTCGAGTCCGCGACGGTGCCCAGTCTCCCGGTGGCGGATTCGGAGCACCGTAGTGTCCGCACGTCGCGTCATTCTCTACGCCGGCCTCGCGTTCTCGCTCTCGGCGCTCGCCTTCAGCCTGGGCAGCTGGACCGCGCAGCGGTCCATTGCCGCGCAGATGGCCGCCAACGACCAGCGGCTGGCGGCGCTGCAGGGCCATCTGGCGCGCAGCATCCTGCGGACGCGCGAGGCCGCCATCCTGCCGTCGGCCACCTACGGTGAGCAGACGGGCGACCCGGTCGCAGCGGCCGGCTCGCCGCAGAGCGCGCTGGTCGACGAGATCAAGCGGCAGCTGCAAGCCGAGATGGGGCTGCTGCCCGTGCGGCTGCTCCGCGAGCGCCGGGGGAGCTTCGTCGAGCTGAACGCCGCCGACAATTTCGGGAAGACGAGCTACGGCACCGCCGGCTATCTCGGCCACGGCTACTTCATCACCGTCAAACACGGCGTGATGGCGCTCGACAACCCGGCCGACGGCCGCGACCGGCGCCGGATCGTGTCGGTCACGATCCGCTACCGGAACCGGGACATTCCCGCGCAGGTCGTCGACAGCGGCGATGCCACCGGTGAGGTGCATCCGGGCGACTGGGCGATCATCCGCGTGCGGGAGGAGATCGACCTGCCGCCGCTGCGCGTCGACGCGTCGTACGGCTTCGAGTTCGCGGAGCCAATCTTCCGCCTCGGGAACGACTACTCGAAGGGGATCATCCTCAGCACCGGCTACGTGGGGCAGCGGATGGCGAACGGGCTGGTCACGTGCCTGACCGACGGCCATCCGGGCGTGTCGGGCGGCGGGGTGCTGAACCAGCAGGGCGACCTCGTGGGGATTCCCGTCGGCCGGATGCAGGGCGACTACCGCTTCTCGTTCATCCTGCCGGTGCGCAGCGAGATGTTCCGGAAGGTGCCGGGATTCTCAACGGCGGTCGTCGAGACGGACTGAACGCAGTCGGCTGCCAACTCCCAACTCCCAATTCCCAACTCCCAAACCGAGTCGGGGGTTGCGAGTTGGAGGTTGGGAGTTGACCTCAGGGTTTCTTCCGGCGCTCGAGCTTCAGCTTCTCCCAGCCATCCAGCCGACGCTTGATCTCCTTCTCAAACCCGCGCTCGGTCGGCTGGTAGTAGTTCCGCCCGGCGAGTGACGAGGGCAGACACGTCATGTCCGCGATTGCGTCCGGGTCCTCATGGGCGTACTGATAGTCCTTCCCGTAGCCGAGCTCCCTCATTAACCCCGTCGGCGCGTTGCGCAGATGCAGCGGCACCGGGTCCGCGGCCTGCGTGTGCGCGTCGGCGGCCGCGGCCTCGTAGGCCATGTAGACGGCGTTGCTCTTCGGCGCGGTCGCGAGATAAATCGCCGCCTGGGCCAGCGCCGTGTTCCCCTCCGGCATGCCGACGAAATGGACCGCATCCTTGGCCGCGACGGCCACCGTGAGCGCCTGCGGGTCGGCGTTCCCGATGTCCTCGGACGCGAAACGGATGAGGCGCCGCGCGATGTAGAGCGGGTCTTCGCCCGCTTCGAGCATGCGCGCGAGCCAGTACACCGCCGCGTCGGGGTCGCTGTTCCGCATCGACTTGTGCAGGGCGGACATGAGGTTGTAGTGTTCCTCGCCGGCTTTGTCGTAGAGGAGCGCGCGGCGCTGGATGGCCTGCTCGAGCTGCGGCAGATCGAGGCGTCTGGCGCCGGTGGCCGCATCCTCCGGCGCCGCCCCGGCTGAGAACTCCAGCAGGTTCAGTGCCGTCCGGGCGTCGCCATTGGCAAACCTCGCCATCGCGGTGACCGCGGCGTCGGTCACCTCCAGATTCGCCGCGCCGAGGCCGCGCTCGCGGTCGGCGAGCGCGCGCCGCAGGATGACCTCGATCCCCTCGGCGGTGAGCGGCTGCAGGACGAAGACCTTCGACCGGGACAGGAGCGCCGCGTTCACCTCGAACGAGGGGTTTTCCGTCGTGGCGCCGATGAGCACGATGTCGCCCGCCTCGACACGGGGGAGGAAGGCGTCCTGCTGTGCCTTGTTGAAGCGGTGGATCTCGTCGACGAACAGAATGGTCCGGCGGCCCGTCGAGCGCCGCTCCAGCTCCGCCACGGCCATGACGTCGCGGATTTCCTTGATCCCGGACAGTACGGCACTGAACTGCACGAACCGCGCGCGCGTCATGTCCGCGATGATGCGCGCCAGCGTCGTCTTGCCGGTGCCCGGCGGACCCCAGAAGATGATCGACTGAAGCAGGTCGCGCTCGATCGCCTCCCGCAGCGGCGTGCCGGGCGCCAGGATGTGATCCTGGCCGACCACTTCGTCCAGCGTGCGCGGGCGCACGCGCTCGGCGAGCGGCGTGCCTTCGAGCGGGGCACGCGGACCTGAAGGTCCGCCTCTACGCCCCCGCGGCTCCGTGGCGCGTGGACGAGACGACTCGTCGTCAAAGAGAGAGTTGCTCATACGACACGCTGCCGGCGGGCTGCGTAGACGAGGATGGCCGCCGCCACGGCGACATTGAGTGATTCCACCGGCGGCGTCATCGGAATCGTGACCAGATCGTCGGCCTGCGCGAGCGTCGCGTCGCTCAGCCCCGGTCCCTCGCCGCCCAGGAGAAGTGCCACCGGGCGGCGCCAGTCGATCGTGTCCGGGGGACGCCCGCCACGCGGCGCGCCCGCGACGACGCGCCCGCGATGCCGGCGCATACAGCGTATCGCGTCATCCGCGCTGAGGCCCGCGGCCACCGGCAGCCGGAGCATGCTCCCCATGCTGCCGCGCACCGCCTTCCAGGAGAACGGACTCGCCGACGTCCCGCAGACGAGGACGCCGGTCGCGCCGCCCGCTTCCCCCGCGCGCACCAGCGATCCGAGGTTGCCGGGATCCTGCACGTCGATGGCGACGAGCACGAACGCGTCCGCGCGGCGGCAGATGTGGTCGGCGTCGGCGGGCGTCCGCCGGACGATCGCCAGCAGCCCTGAGGGCGTGCGCACGGGGCTCATCGCGAGGAACGCGTGATCGCTGACAGTATGGACGAGGGCGCCGTCGGCGGCGAGCGCGCGCGCGAGGTCGGCCTCTTCGCTCGCGTCCCGCGATCGCGACGCGGCGATTGCGGCCACCTCGATCTCGATGCCCGCCGCGCGCGCGTCGCGGACCAGATGCACGCCGTCCAGCAGCAGCCGCGCTCCGCTCGAATCAGGCGTACGCGCGAGCTCGCGGAACCGCCGCACGATCGGGTTCTGCCGGCTCGAGATCGTCTTCACGTAGGTAGTTGTCAGTTGTCAGTTGTCGGTTGTCAATTGGCGCTTCAGGACGGCCCGAGAGCTCGTGGCTTCCTGATAACCGGCAATTGGCAACTGACAACTGACACCAGCTACCAGCTACCGGCTACCGGCTACCAGCTACCGGCTACCGGCTACCGGCTACCGGCTATGTTAAAGTCAATTTCTCGATGAAAGAACGCATTTTGAAGCGCTTCAGCGACGAGATCGCCGCGCTCGAGCGCGAGCTGAAGTTCGAGCTGCCGCAGGAGATCAAGCGCGCGCGCGAGCATGGCGACCTGCGCGAGAACGCCGAGTACAAGGCGGCCAAGGAGCGGCAGGACATGGTGAGCGCGCGTATTGCCATGCTGAAGAAGCGCGTGCGCGAGATCCAGCTCATGAACCTCGATCGCATCCCGCGCGACCGCACGGGGTTCGGGTCGACCGTCCACCTGCGCGGCGCCAACGGCGACACCATCGTCTACCAGCTGGTCATGCCCGAGGAAGCCGATGCGGAGAAGGGGCTCATCTCCACGTCGTCGCCGATCGGGAGGGCGATCCTGAACAAGGAAGAAGGCGACGAGATCAAGGTGGTGACTCCGGCGGGGACCCGCCAGTTCGAGCTCATCAAGCTCATCACCATCTACGACGAGTAGCGTGACTCGTGCAGCCGTATTCTCCGTATTCTCCCGAGCGTCGTACCGCCCTCGTGCTCTGCGGGACCGGCGCGCACGGGGCCTACCAAGCGGGTGTGCTGCGCGCGCTGCAGGAAGCCGGGGTCAAGATCGACGTCATCGCCGGGCAGGGCGTCGGGGCCGCGTCAGCGGCGCTGGCCGCCATCGACGGCGCCGGCCGGCTCTGGGAGAAGAACGGCGTGTGGCGCGGACCCGCCGTGGCTGCGTTTTACCGGTGGCGATGGCCGCTGCGCGCGGCCGCCTGGCTCACGCTGCTGCTGGCCGCTGCCGAGGCGGCTCCGCTGCTGCCGTGGCGCGTCGGATGGGCGACGGGCGGCGTCGCGCTGCTCGTCGCGCCGCTCGCGGTCCTTGCGGTCCTGCTGCTGGCGCTCGCGGGCGGTGGCGTGCCGACCGGTCGTCGAGGCGCGCGGCGGCGCGCGGCGGGAGGCCCCTGGTGGCGCGTGCTCGGCGCACCGATGGACGCGGCGCGCGTGCGGGAGGCGTTTGCGGCGACGCTCTGGCAACTGGTTCGGGGCGCGGCGCATGCCGCGCGGCCCGCGGCGGCGGAGATCGGACGGCGGTACGGGGAGGTGCTGGCGGAGAGCCTGGGACAGCCCGGGTTTCGCGAGCTGATGATCGTCGTCACCGACCTCGATGCACGGCTCGACGTGGTGGCGGCGCTGCTCGGCGCGCCGTATCAGCGTGAGTTCACGGCGCCGCGTCCGGGACGCGAGCGGCGCGCCGAGATTGTCGATCTCGCCGGCGCCGGGCGCGACCATATCGCCGATCTGGTAGCGGCCGCGCTCACGCCGCCGGTCCTCTGCGATCCACGGCTGCTGACGTTCGGCGCCGACAGCTATTGGCGCGGCGAGACGCATCGGCTGTGCGACCGCCCGGGCGCCTGCGTGCGGCTGCTCGAGGAGCTGGCGGCCGCCGGCGTGACGCAGGCGATTCTCGTGAGCGCCGTCGCCACCTCGCCCAGGCCTCATCGCCTGACGGCGGCGCGGCTCGACCTCCGGCACCGGCTCGGCGAGTATCTCGCCGCCGCGGAATCGGCGGCGCTCCGCGACGCGCTGGAGCTGGCGCGGCGGCGATTTGATTCGGTCTACCTGATTGCGCCGGCGCACAATCCGGTCGGCGCGTTCGACGTCGGCGGCGCGTACGACGAGTCCTCGGACCGCGTGCAGGACCTCGTCGAGCTCATGGCCCGCGCCTATGAGGATGCCTATCACCAGTTCATCGAGCCGGTGGTCGGCGGCAGCGGGGAGCGGCTGGCCCAGGGCGCGCCGGGACCGGTATAGCTACGGTTGTTTCGGCTTCCGCGCCAGGCGAGTCGATCGCGGGCAATTATTGCCATCTGGGGTCTGGGATACCTTCGGACAGTTGACCGTTCAGCGACCGCAGGAAGGCAACGAGCGCGTCCTTCTCGGTCGCCGTCAGGCGCAGCGGCCGCAGCTCCGCGTCCAGGAACGGATTCTGGTTGCCGCCACGGTCGTAATAGTCGACGACGTCGTCGAGCGTGGAGATGCTGCCGTCGTGCATGTACGGGGCTGTGCGCGCCACTTCGCGCAGCGTCGGCGTTTTGAACGTGCCGTTGGCAGCGCCGGCATCCGTCAGGCGGCCATTCACCCACGCGACCCCCGTGTTATGCAGCCGTTCGTCGGTGAAGGTGGGGCCCACATGGCACGCGGTGCAGTTCCCCTTGCCGCGGACGATCTGCAGGCCCGCCTGCTCTGCAGAAGAGAGCGCGCTGCGCTCGCCAGCAACGAAGCGGTCGTAGCGCGAGTTGCCCGAGAGGATCGATCGGACATAGCTGGCAAGCGCGCGCGACAGCTCGTCGCGCGTCAGGCTGACGCGGCGGGCGGCCTCGTCCACGGAGAGGTCCATCTCGTTGGGATCCTCAAGCGGCTTGAGCACCTGCTCTTCGAGGGACGTGACGCGCCCGTCCCAGAAAAACGATCGTCCCCAGGCGCGGTTGATGAGCGCCGGCACATTGCGGCGCCCGGCGCGGCCGAACACACCGACGGCCACGTGTCGCCCATCGGTGAACGAGCGATCGGGACGATGGCAGCTCGCGCAGGAGAGGGTCGCATTGCGTGAGAGGCGCGGATCGAAGAAGAGGCGGCGGCCGAGGGCAATCTTGTCATCCGTCAGCGGGTTGTTCTCCGGAACGGGCATGTACAGGTCGAGTCCGAGAGGGATGACCACGGCGGCCAGAAGGAGGATCGCGAACACGGGTGGAGCCGCGCGACCGGTAGGCTACGGGCTGGCGTTGCCGCCCGGCGGCAGAAAATTCTCCAGCGCCCAGACCTCCGCGCCCTGTGCGCCGGCCGAGGCGACGAACGCGATCTGGCGGCCGTCTGGGCTCAGATCGAACGGACCACTCCAGTTGCGAATGTCGATGTTCAGGCGCCGCGGCTCACCCGCCATCGGCGCCAGCCAGAGCTCGTCAACGGCCAACGGAGCCATTTTTCGAACGAGGATCGCCCGGCTGTCTGGCGTCCACTGCCACGGCCACGGGAAGAGAGATTCCGATGAGGACACCCGCATCACCGCGCGCGAGGCGCCCCCGCTCAGCGCGAAGACCATCAGCGTGGCAGTCCGGCTGTCGATGTCATTGCCGATGCAGGCGATCGATCGCCCGTCGGGCGAAATCCTCGCCGGGCCGACGTTGCAGGCTGAGGTCCGGAAGATTTCGGTTTCCGCGTCGGAATCAATCTCCCGTCGAAGCACGACGAGCGGTTCGCCCCGACCCTGGTTCTGGTAATAAATGCTGCGAGTGCCGGGCCACCATTCCGGCCACCGGCGCCGATCCGGGGGCTGCTCGGCGATCGGCGTGGTGCTCCCAGTTTTCGAATCGATGAGGTAAATCCCGCGCCGACCCTTCAGGTCCCGGCCATCAGTGAGAATCGCGACGCCATCGGGCCCCAGCCGGGGAAACCCGACATAGCCGAGCGCATGTGGCACCTCACGGGATACGCCAGTCTGGGCTGCCCGAATGAAGATTCTGCACGCGCCGCCTCCATCCGGTCCGCAGGAGACGTAGAGAAGGTCCTTACCATCGGCGGACCAGGCCGGGCGGCCGCGGGAATCGACGAAGTGCTGGATCGATCCTGCTGCTTGGCGAAGTGCTCCGGTGGCGAGATCGATGGAGGCCGTGGAGACGTACTCGGCGCCGGCGCGCTTCCAGACGTACAGCGCGCCATTTCGTGTGAGTCCGAGCGACCACGTGGAGCTGAGGTCGCTCTTGACGAGCACGGGTACGCTCCGTGGCCGGCCGTCTTCCACACGCACCGCCCACAGGCCGAGGCTGCCGCTGCGGTCGCTGGCGAAGAGCAGATGCCCGTCGGCGGCCCAGCCCATGACGTGGTTCTTGCTCCGGTCGGTGGTGACGGCGACCTCGCGGCCGGCGTCGACTGCCATGACGAGCACCCGCTGCGTGCGGATACCCTCGCCCTCGAGCAGGTCGTACGCGATAAACCGGCCGTCGGGCGAAAACACGATCTTGCCTACGCCGCGCCAGTCGATCGACTTGAGGATCCGCAGATCGCCGCTGCGGAGGTTCACGAGCCCGATCTGAGATGAGCGATCCTCGCGCTCTATGAGCAGGGCGATCCAGTTCCCGTCGGGGGACCAGTCGAATGGTCTCAGCGAATCACGCCCGCTGCTTGGCAGGAGACGGCGGAAGGGAGGGACTCCCTGACCGGTGAGACTGGCGACTCGGAGCTCGTCGCCAGCGTCGGGCGGCGCCCAACTGTACGCCACCCGATCGCCCGTTCGTGAGATGGCGGACCAGCTGGGGTAGCCATACTGCCCAAAGAACGTGTTGGGCGTCAGTGGCCGGTCGGTGCCGGTCTGAAGGTCGCGAAGAACGACATTGACGACGCCGAACCAGTCCACATACGTGAGATACCGACCATCGGGAGAGACGGTGCCGAATAGGTCGACCTCGCGGCCGGGTCCCCAGACGAGACGCTCGCCCTGCGCCGCCCGAGCCGGTCGCGGGTCGACGCGCAGACGCGCGCGCGCGAGATTCGCCGCCTCCGGTTGGTCGGCATACTCCCGCAGCACCCGCTCGTAGATCGTCTGCGCTTCGGCTTGGCCGAGTTTCTCGTGGCACTCTGCCATCCGGACGAGCGCCCGCGCCGCGAGCGCGCGATCGCCACCGAACTCCTTCACCACCCGCGCGTACAGCTGGATGGCCTGCTGGAGATTGCCATCCGCGCGTTCGGCGGCGAGCGCCTTCTGGAACAGGTCGTAGCCGCTCTGCGCCCGTAGCGTAACCACGCCAGCTACCGACGCCATCACCAGGGCGATCGCCGCAATCGTCTGCTTCATCGTCATCGGTCCGTCCTCTCGGCCGGAACTCTACGACCCACCATTCGGCGAGTTGTCACCGGTCGACCCAGGGAACGCAATTTGTTTGTACGGGCCGTGTGAAATCGGTGTCACGGCACCCACCTGTAGCCGACGCCATGGACGGTCAGCAGGTGCCGCGGCTCGGCCGGTATCGCTTCGAGCTTGGCGCGCAGCGCCGCGATGTGGTTGTCCACCGTTCGCGTCGTCGGCATCACTTCGTAGCCCCAGACCTCGTTCAGCAGCTCGTCGCGCGTGACGACCTCGCCGGCGCGTGAGGCGAGGTACCGCAGCACGCCGAATTCCTTGCGGGTCATGTCGAGGGCGATCCCGCCCTTGGTCGCCTCGTAGCGGCGGAAATCGACCACCACATTGTCGAACCGCAGCTCGTCGAGCGCTGTCCGCGCCGGCTGGGCCCGGCGGAGCAGCGCCCGGACTCTGGCCATCAGCTCGCGGACGGAGAACGGCTTCGTCACGTAATCGTCGGCGCCGAGATCGAGCCCCAGCACACGGTCCGCTTCCTCACCGCGAGCCGTGAGCATAACGATCGGCGTGGTGATGCCGTCGCGCCGTATCTGGCGACAGACCTCGTAGCCGCTGAGCCGCGGCAGCATCAGGTCGAGGATGATCAGGTCCGGCTTCTTGTCGCGGATGAGCGAGCACGCGGTCTCGCCATCGCTCGCCGTCACCACTTCGTGTGACTCGCAGGCAAGGTTGTCAGCCAGGCCGCGCAGGATGGTGGGGTCGTCCTCGACCACCAGAATGCGGCTCATCACGCGAGCGCCTCCTTCGGCGCCGTGTGGCTGGCCGGCACGGGCCCCAGCGGCAGGACGATCGAAAAGGTGGTCCCCTGACCGGGGACGCTCTGCACCGTGACCTCGCCACCATGCGCCCGCGCGACGTGTTCGACCAGCGTCAGCCCGAGACCAGTGCCGGGGATGCGATCCCGATCCGCGCCGCCGATGCGGTAGAACTTCTCGAAGATCCGCCGCTGTTCGTGGGCGGGAATGCCAAGCCCTCGGTCCGTCACCGCGATGATGATCCGGTCGCCGTCGCGCCGCGCCGCGAGATCGATGGCGCGACTCTGCCCGGAGTACTTCATCGCGTTGCTCAGCAGGTTGAGAATCGCCTGTTCAATCGCGTCGGCGTCCGCCGGTACGGCCGGCAGCTGCTCGTCCACCGTCACGCGCAGCTCGAACCCCTGCTGGGACAGGGGGTACTGCATCGTCTTTGCTGCCGCGCGCACGATGGCACCAATCGAGCGCGGCTCGAGGCGATAGAGTTTCTTGCCTTGTTCGATTTTCGAGAAGTCGAGCACGTTGTTGAGCAGACGCGTGAGTCGTTCGCTTTCGTTGACGATCGTTTCGAGGTACTCCTCCCGCGCGTCGAGACGCTGGGCGCGCCCCAGCAGCAGGGTCTCGGCGAACATCCGGATCGCCGTCAGCGGCGTTTTCAGCTCGTGCGACACGCTCGAGACGAACTGCGACCGCATGTCCGCCAGCCGTACCTCGCGCTGTACGTCGCGCCAGAAGAGGTGCGCGCCGAGCAGCGTCATGCTGACGACGAGCGCAAGGGCGGTGATGTAGAACGATCGCTGGAGCGTGGCGGCCCCGGCGCCTCGGCCGGGCTCTCCCGGAGGAAACGATACGCCGAGGCCCGGGAAGCCAGACCCAAGTGGCTCGCCGCCGGCCTGGATTGCGATTTCGAGCGAGAGGTCGCGGACGATCGCGAGGGACGCGAGAACCGGCTCCGCGCGGACCGCCACCACGGGCCGTTCCGCAGCGAGTGCCACCAGCCAGACCCCCGGCGCGTTGCCGAACGGCACCCAGACAGGGTCCCCGTCGAGGTCCGCGCCGTTGGCG
The DNA here is from genome assembly GCA_016192845.1 of Acidobacteriota bacterium. Taxonomy (GTDB): domain Bacteria; phylum Acidobacteriota; class Vicinamibacteria; order Vicinamibacterales; family UBA2999; genus MELF01. The sequence goes on along the minus strand of JACPTI010000064.1, from coordinate 44,691 downwards.
AACCGGGCGGCAAGCGACGGGAAGGCCTGCTGAAGCGCGAGCGCCTGTTCGAGGTCGCGCGTCAGTGCATCAACCGCGCTGGCGAGCGCGCCGGCGGCAACCCCGTCCGGACCGTGGGCGGCATGCATCGCTGCCGTGGCGGCGACGTCGCGCGTCATGTATAGCGCTGCAGGGGGGAGCGGCCGGGGCGGGACGGCAATCGCACGCAGCGCGTCCAGTACGGCTCTGACGTCCTGCGCGTCCGGCTCGGGTGTGTCGAGCAGGCGTCGTGCGGCGTAGAGCGCAAACGGGACGCCCTGTTCGTCGGCGACGAGCGGCGGCGTATTCAGGACGCGCCGGTACAGCGCCTGCGCCTCGCCGGTCCGTCCCGCTTTTCCATGCGCGCGCGCGACGAGCAGCTGGGCGAACGCGGTTTGCGCAGGGACGCGTGCTGCGGCGAGCGCACGGCGGTAGGAGGCCGCGGCCGCGTCGAACTGACCCGCGACGAGCTCCTCGCGCTCGCCGTCGCGGACGGCCGTTGCGAACGGCGGGTCGCCGAACGCGTCCGCAACGGCCGCCACGCCAGGGTGCGCCTCCCACGGCAGCACGAGCCGGTCGCGTCCTACGTCCGAGACGAGCGCAATCGCGTCCCGGCCGGCCGCTGGCGCCGGCGATGCCGGATCGGTCGCTTCACGGCGCAGGCGATCCAGCCGCAGCCGCAGTTCCTGACCGACATCGGCGGCAATCCGGCGGCGTTCGTCGGCAAGGCGTTTTTCGGCGAGCTCGCGCTCCTGCGCAATCATGCGCAGGCTGAGCGCGACGAGCACGACGCAGGGCAGACCGATCGCCAGGACGAACAGGAGCGCCTGCCGCGCGCGGAGCCTCCGGCGGGTCGGAAGGTGGTGCCGCACGGCCGTATTCTATGGGCCGGCCGACGACCGACATGTCATGAAATCGTCACGGTCCAGCCGCGCCTATCATGCGTCGAAGGTGGTATGCGCCGTCTACTCGCAGTAGTATAAAAGTATGAGCAAGGAACGCCTGACGGTCACCGTCGACGAGGAGCTGGTCCGGGCGGGCAATACGGCGGTCGCCGAAGGGCGCGTCGGCTCCCTGAGCGCGTGGGTCAACGCGGCACTGGCGGACCGCGCCGCCAAGGACCGCTGGTTGCGGGCACTTGCGGACGCCGTCTCCGCGTACGAAGCGGAGTTCGGCGACATTACACCGGAGGAGCTCGCGCGCCAGGCGCGCGCCGACAGGGCATCGGCGAGAGTGATTCGCGGAGCCGCTTCCCGGCCCACCAAGGTTCGCGGTCCGCGCCGTCGCGGCGCGGCATGACACTCGTGCTCGACAGCGGGGCGCTGATCGCGTTGGAACGCAACGACCGCGCCATGTGGCGCCGCCTCAAGGCCGCTCAGCTCCAGGCCACGGTCCCACTGACCCACGGAGGCGTGATCGGCCAGGCCTGGCGCGGCAAGGGGCCTCGCCAGGCGCTGCTCGTCAAGGCGCTGGCCGCGATCGACGTGCGCCCGCTGGACGAGGCGCTCGGGCGCGCGGCGGGCGAACTGCTGGCGGCTGCGAAGCGCCGCGACGTCATCGACGCCGCGCTCGTGTTGCTCGCCGACGACGGCGACGAGATCGTCACGTCGGACGCTGATGACATCGAACCCCTCGCCCGCGCCTCAGGACGCCACGTCGAAATCGTGAGTGCGTGACCGATCCGGGGCGCGTATCATGCTCCGGTGCATCGCGACACGCTGATCGTCCACGCCGGCTACCGCAGACGGGGCGAGCCGGGCCCCTTCCTCGCCGGCCCGCAGTTCTCGTCCACCTACACGACGCCCGGTGATCCCGCCGACCACGCGCTGACCTACGGCCGCTTTCACAACCCGACGTGGACCGCCTGGGAGGAGGCGCTCGGCGTGCTCGAGGGGGGCCAGGCGGTCTCGTTTGCCTCGGGCATGGCGGCCGTGGCCGCCGCCTTCGGCGTCACGCTCAGGCGCGGAGACGTGCTGGTACTGCCGGCTGACTCTTATTACGCGATCCGCCGGCTGGCGGCCACGTGGCTCGAGTCGATCGGCGTCGACGTGCGCCTGGTGCCGACGAGGGGCGACCAGGCGGCCGCGCTCGAAGGCGCGCGGCTGCTGTGGCTCGAGACGCCGTCAAATCCCCTGCTCGACGTCTGCGACATCCGCGCGCTGGCGGAGCAGGCGCGGGCCCGCGGCGCGCTCGTCGCGGTCGACAACACGACCGCGACGGCGTACCTGCAGCAACCGCTCGAGCTCGGCGCCACGCTCGTCGTCTCGTCGGATACGAAAGCGCTGACAGGGCACAGCGACCTGCTGCTCGGGCACGTGGCGACGAGAGATGAGGCGCTCGCCGCCGCGCTGCGGACCTGGCGCACCCATCACGGCGCTATTCCCGGGCCGATGGAAGTGTGGCTCGCGCACCGTTCTCTGCCCACGCTGCCTCTTCGGCTGAGCCGCCAGTGCGCCTCGGCCGCGCGGCTGGCTGAGTTCCTGGCATCGCGCGTGGACGTGTCGGCGGTTCATTATCCAGGCCTGCCGCAGCATCCGGCTCATGCGACGGCCCGTCGGCAGATGCGCGCGTTCGGCACGCTCGTCAGCTTCGACCTCGGCACGCGGGCGCGTGCGGAGGCGTTCCTCCGCGCGCTCACGCTGGTCCGCGAAGCGACGAGCTTCGGCGGCGTGCACTCGATCGCGGAGCGCCGCGCCCGCTGGGGTGGCGACGCAATCGGCGAGGGGTTCGTCCGGTTCAGCGTCGGCTGCGAGGCGGCGGAGGACGTCATCGAGGACGTGCGTCAGGCCCTGGACGCGGCTGGAGCCCAGTAATTCCGGACCCAGACTCCGACCCGCGGATCCCGGACCGAGGATCCCCGGTCCCGGATCCCGGGAGTATGATCGGCCCCGGAAGGTATTCGATGAAGCCCATCAGACCTCTCGTTGAAAACCAGGACGTGGTGGTGGTCGATGTGGCCGCCTCCGTCGCGCAAGCGGCGCGGCTCATGAGCGAGCGTCAGGTCGGTGCCGTGCCCGTCCTCGACGGCGAACGTGTCGTCGGGATCTTCACCGAGCGCGACGTGCTGTCACGGGTGGTGGCGGCCGGGGTCGAGCCGGCGCGCACGCCGGTCAGCTCGGTGATGAGTACGAATCTGGTGGTGGCGGATATCGCGGACAACCACGAGATCTGCCTGCGCCGGATGCAGCAGGCGCACGTGCGGCACCTGCTCGTGCTGAAAGAGGGCCGCCTCGCCGGGATTCTCTCGATGCGCGATCTGCTCGCGCTGGAGATCGACGAACGAGACGAGGCGATTCACCTGCTGAACGCCTACGTGCACTACATCCCCGTTGACCTGTCGCCGTCGCGGTCGGGGTCGTAGAGCACCCCAACGCGCACAGTCCGCGCGACGCCACCCCACCTGGACCCCACCGCGCAGGCGTGCGCGGTGGGGACCCCGCCAGGCCGCGGCGCCAGGCGCGGCCGTCAGGTCCCGACGGCGGAGGAATGCAGCAGCCGCGCCCGGACGACGCCGAGGACGTCGCTGGCCAGAAACGGCTTGCGCAGGACGGCGAAGTCCTGCCGATCGCACAGCGCCGCTTCGTCGGGCGAGAGCTCGGTGCCGGCCATGATCACCACCTGGAGTTGCGGCCACCGTCGGAGCAGCTCGAACGCCAGCCAGAGTCCGTCTCCTTCGGAGGTCAGGACGTCGATCAACGCGATGTCGACGCGCTGGCGCGCGACAACGTCGCGCGCCCCCTGCGCGGTCGCGACAAGGAGCGGGGTCACATGCGCATCGACGAGGACGCGCTCGAGCCACGCCAGGAGGTGAGGGTTGTCGTCCACCGCGAGCGCGACGGGTGAGGGAGGCGCGACGGCCGCCGCCGGCGCCTTTTGGTGAGCGATCAACTGCAGGGCGTCGTCGGACTCGCCGCAGTCGACGACGATGCGCCTTCCGGGTTCGACCTCGCCGTCGGCGACGAGCGCGGCCAGCGGTTGCGTGAGCATCCGGTGGATCGTCCGTTTCAGTTCCCGCGCGCCAAACTCCTGGCTCGCGCCCCGGTCGAGCAGCAGGCGCCGTGCCGCCGGCGTCACGTCGATCTCGAACGACCGGTCCCCGAGCCGGGTGTGCACGTGCCGCTGCAGCTCGGCGATGTGATGATCGAGGATTTCGCCGAGCGACGCCTCGTCCAGCGGCTGATAGGTGATGACCGCGTCGATGCGGTTGATGAATTCAGGCGAGAAGCGCTTCCGGACGGCCGCGAGCCCGATGTTCTCGATCCGGCCCCGGATCTCCGCGTGCGTGCGCGGCTCGGCCGCCTGAAACCCGATGTCGGGCCGAACTTCTCGGAGCATTTCGCGCGCGCCGAGATTGGTCGTGAGGAAGATCAGCGTGTGCTCGAAGTTGACGACCGTGTTGTCCCCCTCGCGCAGCGTGGCCCGATCGAGGATGCCGAGGAGGAGCGCCGTCAGGGCGGGCGCAGCCTTTTCGATCTCGTCGAACAGCACGATCGCCAGATCGCTCTGCTGGCTCGTCACCGCGAGCAGCCGCTCCTGCGTCAGCAGCGGCTTGGTTTCGCGGTGGCCGATATAACCGGGCGGCGCGCCGATCAGCTTGGCGACCTCGTGATCCGACTGGTACTCGGCGCAGTCGACCTTGAGCAGGTGCTTGGCGCTGCCGTGGAGGATCTCCGCCAGCGCTTCAACCGTTCTGGTTTTGCCGGTCCCGGTCGGGCCAAGCAGCAGGAAGATGCCGGCGGGCCGGTCTGGCGGACTCAGGCCGGCCTGGTACATCTGCACGTACGGGACGATGTACTGCAGCGCGCTCGGCTGGCCGACGACCTTGCGTGACAGCAACTCGACCAGGTCGCCAAGCGGCACTCCCGGAGGCTGCGGTCGTCGCATATCCAAGACGCCTTCTCCTGGAATCGGCCGTTCCAGGCGCATTATAGCGTCGGCTGGCGGCGCTGGCGCGTCCGGCAGACGTTCCCGGGCTCGGCATTCCAAACGGCTGGATTCGTGGCGCCGGCAGTGATATACAGTGGTTTCGCCCGTCACGACCGGAGGCTCGCATCATGAGTCTGCCGCGATCCCCACCTGGCGCCGCGCGCGCTTCCGTTCCACTCGTCTTGCAGCGAGGAGGCGCCTATGTCAGAGAAAAATGAGGCGATCGTCCGTCGGATGTTCGAGGAGGTCTGGAACAACCGGCAGATCGACGCGATCGAGCGGTACCACACCTCGGACTTTGCCCACCGCGATCCGCAGAACCCGGCCCAGGGTCTGGATGCGTTCCGGGAGGTCGTAAAGAAGTATCAGTCAGCATTTCCCGATGCGCGCCTCGAGATCGAGGATCTGTTGTCAGCCGGCGATCAGGTGGTCGTCCGCTGGCGGGCCACCGGGACCCATCGCGGAATGCTGGAAGGGCTCCCGGCCACCGGACGGCAGGCTGCCGTGACGGGCATTTCGATTTTCTGTCTGTCGGGCGACAAAATCCGCGAAGAATTCGTCAACTGGGATACGCTCGGGCTGATGCAGCAGCTTGGCGTGGTGACGCTGCCCGGCAAGGCGGCCGCGGCCGGCGCCTAGGGCGATCCTGGGCTGCGCGCCTGCTGCGCGCAGCCCAGCGTTTGTGGAGGAGTTTATGCCTGTTCGCGTCAGACCCGTTACGTTGTGGCGAGTGGAAGTCGACAATCAACCGGGCGCGCTCGCGCGGACGCTCGAGCCTCTGGCTGCAGCAAAGGTCGACCTGCAGGTCGTGATGGGATATCGCCTCCCCGATGATCATCGCCGCGCGGCCATCGAGGTTGCTCCCATAAGCGGCGCCCGCGGCACATCGGCGGCGGCCGCGGCTGGCCTGCACGAGGCGGCGATCAGCGCGCTGCGCATCGAGGGTGACAATCGCCCCGGCCTGGGGTATGCCATCGCGCGGGTGCTGGGCGAGGCGGGGATCAATGCGGATTTCGTCCTCGGGCAGGTCATCGGGAACCGGCACACGACCGTGATCGGCTTCGAGAGCCGCGAAGATGCCGCTCGCGCGATCCCCCTCATCACGCGCGCCGCGGCGGCGCCACGAAAGCCCGCCGCGCGAAAGGCCGCCCGCAGGAGTGTGCGCCCCAGTGCCAAGAGGGCCCGCCCGGCCACGCGCCGACGGCGGTGACCACATACGATCTGTCGGGAACAAGAGCGGATCGGCGCGGACCTTTTCGTGTGCCGAGGCCCGTTGACATGTGGCGTCCGGGCCCACGGGACGCGCCCACCTCGATACAGTCCAAGCTTGGGCCCGCTCCTCGACAGCCTTACGGCGTCATTCGGAAGACCTGAGTCCCTTCTCGCACTCGCTGCTCGACCTTCAGTGCGACCGCGGTTCCAGACGAAGCGGTTTCCACAGGCACGTGATCCACCTGCATCGAGGTGACAGCCTGCCGGAAATCCACACCATGTCCGCTGAAATGCAGCATTTCTCCCATTTTGATGTCGGCGGTCAGTGCCACCACGCCCACCTGTGGCTTTGCGAAGTAATGACTGACCGTGCCGATGAGCTCTTCAGACACGTCTGCCTCCGGATTGCATTGGACCGCTATACGGCCAAGGGCTTGCATCTTCTCTCGTCCTCGCCCCTCAAGAATGCGCGCGAGCATATCTTCGTCGGCGCGCTTGGGCAAGGCCCACCGGCGTGCGGGCAACGCGAGGCCGCGAAAGTTGAGATCACGTTATGCTGGGTTCAGGTGGCACGACGGAAGACGGCTCGCGAGATAGAGAAGGACGCTGCTGCCGCCGCGCGCCGGTCGCGCCCCGGCACGCCCGTGTCTGCCGGCGAAGCGGCAGCCATGCTGGCTCGCCGCGGTCTCCGTCCACGAGTCGCGAGGCAGGAGCTGCCGTTTCCTCCTGCTCTGCAGGGAGACGCGGTAGCGCGGTTGGCGGACCTTCTGGGGCATTACGCGTTCCGGCTCTTTTTTCGCGGCGCAATTCAGAAACCGGAGGGGTTTGCCGCCGACGATGCAACGCCGTACGTGAAAGGGGCGCCGGCTCGGGCGTTTGCCGACGCGCTGGTAGCGCTCGGGGTCGCACTGCCGCTGCCGGGCGATCGATACCGTCTGGCGCGTCCGGTGAGCAGCTTCGGTGCGACGCTCGAGTGGTACGTCGCGCGTGAACTCGCGCACCGGCTTTGCTTCGATGCGGTGGCCGGCGTGAAATTCAGCGCCCGTGGTGTCGGTGGCGATCTCGATGTCGTGGCGGCGGCGGAAGGCAAACTCGTGTACCTGGAGGTCAAGTCGTCGCCCCCCAAGCATCTCTCGGAGGCAGAGGTCAAGGCCTTCTTCGATCGACTCCGCGTCCTTCGGCCCGACCTCACCCTCTTTGTGATGGACACGGCACTGCGTCTCGGTGACAAGGTGGTGCCGATGCTCATGACCGAGTTGGCACGCCGATCGGGGTCCATGTCGCCCACGCCCCGGCGCATCGCACGCGAGGTGTGGGCGCTGACGCCGTACCTGTACGCCGTGAACAGCCAGCCAGACCTCATGCGCAACATCGGCCGCGCCATTGCCGAAGGGTTGACAGCCCTGGCACCGCCCGTCCCCTAAGCGGGCGTTCGGCGATGGCTCTCCGAGAGATGGAGGGTTGAATGGGCCTCAGGGATTCCTTCCTGCACCGCACTGATCGTCCATGTCCAGCATGCAACCATGGGTCATTGCGACACGTGTCGCGCGACTCACGCGGTTGGCACGCGGCCGCGTCGGCGGCGATCACGCGTGCGCGAAACGCGAGGTGCAACCATGACGTTCAACCGAACGAATCCGATCAAGCTCCACACGAGACCCCTGCCAGGAGATTGGACGCCTGCTGAAGCCAAAGAGGCTGCCCGTGCGGTGCTTCTGTGCTATGGCAACGGCCAGTTCACCTGTCAGACCTTCTTTACACAGCCCCTGATCGGACAACTCAACCGCGTCGAAGGCTTGAGCCACGATGCGCAGGTCTATTTCAGGGACGTGACCCTCATCGGGATGGGGCTCTTTCAGGCCGCCGGTGTTGACGCGTTCAGCAGCACCATCGCGCGGTCGTTGTTCGCCGTGGCGAAGACGACCAGGCACCGGTCCTGACTGCCGGTCGCCGCCGCATACAAGTGATGGATGTCGACGTCCGCCTGCGCCAGCCTCTCGGTCACCCGATGGAGCATGCCGGGCTTGTGCGGCAGCTCGGCGACGAGCACATCCGCCTGACGCACGTTGTACTGGGGTTTCAGGACATCCGCCACGCGCACGCTGTCATCCGTCAGCAGTCGAATGACCGCCTCGGATCCTTCCACCCAGGCGCAGACGCCCAGGATGTTGACGCCCTTGTCGGCGATCACTCGGGCCAGGCGGTCGAGCCCGCCGATCTCGTTCGGCATCCTGACGATCGTTTCCTTGGCGGGTCGTGTGCTCAACATACGGTCACCTCTTTCTGGCCCGCTCGACGTACGTCCCGCGCTCGACGTCGACGCGGATGATCTCCCCGGGAGCGATGAACGGCGGGACCATGACCGCCAGGCCGTTCTCGAGGCGCGCGCTCTTCCAGACGTTGGTGCCGCTCCCGTGCTCGGGCGGCGCCGTATCGGCGACCCGGGCGTCCGCGATTTCCGGAAACACGATCCCGATCGGCTGCCCGCCGACGAACTCTACCGGGACGGTTATCGTTTCGGTGAGGAAGTGCACGGCGCGGCCCAGACGCGCGATCTCGATCGACGTCTGCTCGAACGTCTCCGGATGCATGAAATATGCAAGGTCGTCGTCTCTGTAGAGGAACTGGAGCGTCTGCCGCTCGGGCGTGATCTCCTCGACCGGTTCGTCGGCGCGGAAGCGCCACTCCCGCATGGTACCGGTGTCCAGGTTGCGCAGCTTGGCGTGCGTGACACCGCCCATCTTCCCCTGGCCGGCGTGGTAGGTCGCCTCCAGGACCTTATAGAGGGCGCCTTCCAGCCGGACGGCCAGACCCGGCCGCAGTTCCGCCGCACTGAGCATCGCCTGCCTCAGCCCTACGGTAAGTCCGCCGGGCGTCCGTGCGCAACCGCCGCGGCGGCCACGGGATCGGCCCGTTCACGGTGAACCACGTGAACCCGGCGGACGACCCGAGCAAGAAGCAATCAACAGTCGAGGCAGCGCACCTCGGCGAAGATCGCCTCGTGCTTGTCGGGATTCTCCCGCGCGTAGTTGACGAGGCACCGCACGGCCTTCCCGACGTCGGGAAGGCCGTAGGTTGCCGCCATCTGTTCCAGGAACGCCACCTTCTCCGATTCGAGCTCGATCGAGCAGACGTGCGCGTCCTTCACCGCTTTCTCCTTACGCCCTGACGAGCCGGCGCTCGGGCGGCTGATGCTCGTGGAGGAAGTCGAGCGCCATCGTCAGGATGCGTTCCGTGAAGCCGTCGGCCTGGAGATTGCCGAATTTGTCGCGGAACGCGTGGAGCGGCACCACGGCCTTGGCCATGGCGCGATGGCCGCCGGCGCTGCCGATGTCGGCGAAGAACTTCCGCACGAACTCGCCGGCGTTGCGTGAGTACCCGAGGTTCCGCACGGAGATGATGACCGAGTCATGGACGATGCCGGCGACGATCGTCCACTTGACGTTCTCCAGCTGCAGGTAGAAGTCGGCCACGTACGGAATGAAGTCCTCGCGGGGCGACGTGCCGAGGAACGCGCAGAACACCTGCTCGACGAGGCGCCCGTGCTGCTTGGCCTTGAGCACGTATTCCAGCCGTTCCATCGTGATTTCCGCCCCCTCCATCTTCCGGATGAGGGCGGCGTCGGCGAGCGGATAGAGGTACGAGAACGCCTCGATGTCCACGCGGTTCGCCTGTCGGTTGAAGAACAGCGTGTCGGACTTGATCGCGTAGAGCATGGCGGTGGCCGTCCGTTCGGAGATGTTCGCGTCGACCGCCCGCAGGTGCTCGGTGAGAATCGTGGACGTCGAGCCGTAGTCCGGCCGGATGTCCTTGAAAACGGCGGTGTAGCCCGGCTGCTCCGGGTGGTGGTCGATCACGAGATCGACGCGGTCGATCACGCCGCCGAAGTAATGCGGCTGCACGTCGACCATCGCCACGCGGTCGTATTCCGCCACCTGCGCCGGCGTGATCTGCTCGACGTGCAGGTCGAGCAGGTTCAGCATCCGCACGTTCTCGGGCCGCGTCACCCCCTCGAGCGCGGCGATGATCGCGGTCTGGCGCGTGCGGCGGAGCACGTTCCGCAGGGCGAGGCCGCTCGCCAGCGCGTCCGGATCGGGCTCGTTGTGGAGCAGGATGAGCACGCGCTCCGCGTCGCTGAAGAAGCGCTGGTACTGCTGCACGCGGAGCCGCGTCAGCGAACGGCTGAACTCGGTCAGGAGCGGGCCGCCGAACAGCTCCGACAGCGCCAGGTAGTTCAGTTCGGGGAACTGCGCCTTGAGCGCCTCCTCGCGCTCCCGGACGTGTGAGATGCCGACCCCGAGCACGTACACGAGCGTGCCGCCGGCATCGCGGATTGTTTCGAGAATCTTCTTCAGGCCGCGGCGGCCGGTATCTTCGACCACCACGCAGGTCCCGGGAGTCAGGTCGGCTTTGAGGTAGGTGTCGGTGCGCCGCGGGTCGGCGGCCGTAACGTTCAGGCCCGCCTCGTGGAGGCGGCGGGCGACCGGCTTGCTGTCGACGAGGAACTCGACCTCGAAGCTGGGCAGCAGGATTTCGTCGAGCATCCTGATGACCAGTTCGGTCTGGCAGACGGCGAGGCACCTCATAGAACGACCGCCGCCGTCCCCGGGAGACGCTGCACCATAGGCGCGAAACCCTAATTATACGCCCCCCAGATATATCGGGTTTACGTCGCGACAGGTGTAGGATTGAAGCTCACTGACGACGTGGTCATGCGCAGGGCCCTGGTGACTGGTTCGATCGTGGGATGTCTGGCGCTCGGCGCGGCCGCAGGACCCGTCCTGAGCGAAGTCGAAGCACAGTTCCGCGCCCGGGTCGACCTGGTGACGGTGGGGGTCACCGTCACGGATCGGCGCGGCGGCTTCATTACCGACCTCACCAGAGACGACTTCGAGATCCTCGAGGACGGCAGGCGCCAGGCGATCGCCTCGTTCGCGCGCGGCGACGGCGGGGCCGAGGCGCCCCCGCTGCACCTCGGCCTGCTCTTCGACACGAGCGGCAGCATGGGGGAGGACATCAAGCTCGCCCGCTCGGCGGCCATCAAGTTCCTGAACACGATCGACGACGCGGTGGACGTGACGCTCGTCGACTTCGACACCGAGGTCCGGGTCGCCAAGTACCCGCCGCGCGACTTCGCCCGCATGGTCGAGCGGATCCGCGGCCGGCAGCCGGGCGGCTGGACCGCGATGTACGACGCGCTCGGCGTCTATCTCGACGGCGCGGCCGAGGACGAGGGGCGCAAGATCCTCGTGCTCTACACCGACGGCGGCGACACGCGCAGCACGATCAGCTTCGGCGACGTGATGACGCTCGTCCGCGCATCCGACGTCACGATTCACGCCGTCGGCTTCCTCGAGAACCAGCCGAGCAGCGTCCGCCTCGCGCAACGCATGCGGATGACCGAGATTGCGGAGACGACCGGCGGGCAGGCGTTCTTCCCGTCGGTGATGAAGGACGTGGAGGCCGCCTACGAGAAGATCGTCGCGCAGATCCGCAATCAGTACACGCTCGGCTATACCTCCACGAACACCGCGCAGGACGGCAAGTGGCGCCGGGTGGAGGTGCGCGTCACGCGCCCGGGCCTGCGGAACGTGCGCGTCCAGTCGCGGAAGGGCTATTTCGCGCTCTACAGAGAAGCACAGTAAATCATTTATGATTAGTGATTTGTGATTGGTGATGTGCGGCCGACCGTCTGGCCCAATCACAATTCGCAATTCACAAATCGTAAATGCCATTCTCTCTCGTCAGCGACTTTGAGGTCCGCGGCGACCAGGTGCACGCCATCCCTGAGCTCGTCGAGGGGCTGAACCGCGGCGACACGCACCAGGTGCTGCTGGGCGTCACCGGCTCCGGCAAGACGTTCACGATGGCGCACGTCATTGCCGCCGTCAACCGCCCCACGCTGGTGATGGCCCACAACAAGACACTCGCCGCCCAGCTTTACCAGGAGTTCAAGCGCGTCTTTCCGGAGAACGCGGTCGAGTACTTCGTCAGCTACTACGACTACTACCAGCCCGAGGCCTACGTGCCCGCCACCGACTCGTACATCGAGAAGGAGGCGACGATCAACGACGAGATCGACCGGATGCGGCTCTCGGCGACGCGCTCGCTCTTCGAGCGGCGCGACATCATCATCGTCGCCAGCGTCTCGTGCATCTACGGTCTCGGCTCGCCGGAGGCGTACTACGGGATGCTGCTGCCGCTGCAGCTCGGGCAGCGGATCGACCGCGACCAGATCCTGCGCAAGCTCGTCGAGATTCAGTACGAGCGCAACGACGCGGAGTTCAACCGCGGCACCTTTCGCGTGCGCGGCGACATCGTGGAGGTAGTGCCGTCCTACGAGGAGCACGCGCTGCGCATCGGCCTCTTCGGCGACGAGGTGGACGAGCTCGCCTGGTTCGACCCGCTCACCGGCAGGGTGAGCCGGCGCGTCGAGAAGGTGGCGGTCTACCCGAAGTCGCACTTCGTGACGTCGCGGGACCGGACCAAGAAGGCCGTGGAAGCAATCAAGGCCGAGCTGGAGTGGTACCGCGGCCAGCTCGAGTCCGAAGGGAAGCTGCTCGAGGCGCAGCGGCTGCATCAGCGGACGATGTTCGATCTCGAGATGATCCGCGAGATCGGGTACTGCCACGGGATCGAGAATTACGCGCGCCATCTGACGGGGCGGGCGCCCGGGGAGCCGCCGCCGGCGCTCCTCGACTACCTTCCGGACGACGCGCTCGTCATCGTCGACGAAAGCCACCAGACGGTGCCGCAGATCCGCGGGATGTACCACGGCGACCGATCGCGCAAGGAGGTGCTCGTCGCCTACGGGTTCCGCCTCCCCTCGGCGCTCGACAACCGGCCGCTGAGCTTCGAGGAGTGGGAGGCGCGGGTCAGGCAGGTGATCTTCGTATCCGCGACCCCGGGCCCGTACGAGCTGCAGAAGGCGGGCGGCGTCGTCGTCGAGCAGGTGATCCGGCCGACGGGGCTGATGGACCCGCCGATCGAGGTGCGGCCGGTGCGCGGGCAGGTCGACGACCTCCTCACCAAGATTCGCGAGCGGGTCGCGCGGTACGAGCGGGTGCTCGTGACCACGCTGACCAAGCGGATGGCCGAGGATCTCACGGCCTACTATCAGGAGCTCGGGGTGAAGGTCCGCTACCTGCACTCGGACATCGATACACTCGAGCGCGTGGACATCCTGCGGGACCTGCGCCGCGGCGCGTTCGACGTGCTGGTGGGCATCAACCTGCTGCGGGAAGGGCTGGACCTGCCGGAGGTCTCGCTCGTGGCGATCCTCGACGCGGACAAAGAGGGGTTCCTCCGCTCGGCCGGGTCGCTGATCCAGACCGCCGGACGGGCGGCGCGGAACATCAACGGCCGCGTCATCATGTATGCGGATACGATGACGGCATCGATGAAATCGGCCATTGCCGAAACCGAGCGCCGCCGGGCGCTGCAGGCGGCCTACAACGAGGAGCACGGCATCACGCCCGAGTCGGTCGTGCGCCAGATCGACGACGTGCTGTCGAGCGTGTACGAGCGGGATTATGTGAGCGGGCCCGACGTCGCCGAACGGCAGCCGTTCCACACGCAGGCGGAGCTGGACGCCGAGATCGCCCGCCTCGAAAAGGACATGAAGGCGGCCGCCGCGAACCTCGACTTCGAGCGCGCCGCCTCACTCCGCGACAGGCTCAAGGCGCTACGCAGCCGCGAGCTCGGGCTCACCGGCTTCCCGGCCGCCCGGTGATCGCGTGCTGACGCTCCTCTCCAGCTGGCTGAAGGCGGCGCTGCTCGAGCTGCAGGAGTACGTGCGCCTGCAGGCGGCGACGATGCGGGGCGCCGTGACGCGTCCCTTGTACTTCCACGATATCGTCGAGCAGTTCGAGCAGATCGGGATCGGATCGCTGACGGTCGTCCTGCTGACCGGCTTCTTCACCGGGGCGGTGCTCGCGCTGCAGACCGGGATCACGCTCGACCAGTTCGGCGCACGCCCGTTCGTCGGCCGCCTCGTCAGCGCGTCGATGATCAAGGAGCTGGGGCCGGTGCTGACCGGCCTCATGCTGGCGGGGCGCGTCGGATCCGGCATCGCCGCGGAGCTCGGCTCGATGATGGTCACCGACCAGATCAACGCGCTGCGGGCGCTCGGCACGGACCCGGTGCGGAAGCTCGTGGTGCCGCGGGTGCTCGCCGGCACGCTCATGGCGCCGGTGTTGACCGTGATCGCCGACACCGTCGGCATCATCGGCGGCTGGTTGATTGCCGTGTTTCAATTAAGGGTGGCGTCGAGCCTGTACTGGACGTCGGTCGTCGAGGTCCTCTATCTCGAGGATCTGTGGATGGGGCTCATCAAGCCGGTGTGCCTCGGGTTCGTGATCGTGACAATCGGCTGCCACGTCGGGCTTCGCACCCACGGGGGCACGCAGGGCGTCGGCCGCGCGACGACCAACGCGGTGGTCGCTTCGTCGGTGGCGGTGATCGCCGTAGATTTCTTCATCACGCGGTTGTTGATTACGTTGTTGTTCTGATGGCGTTTGCGACGGCACGCTCACCGGAGCTGGACGAGGCGCTCGGGCCAGGATCGCCGATCGTGGTCTTCGACAAGGTGTCACTCGCCTTCGACGACAAGGTGGTCCTGCGCGACATCAGCTTCACGATGATCGCCGGGCACACCAAAATCATCCTTGGCGCCAGCGGCTCCGGGAAGTCGACCATCCTGAAGCTGATTCTGGGCCTGCTCAGGCCGGATTCCGGCCTGATCTGGGTCAACGGCGAGCGCGTCGATCTCATGTCGGAAAGCGAGCTGATGAGGGTGCGCGCCGATCTGGGCATGGTGTTCCAGGAGGGGGCGCTGTTCGATTCGCTGACGGTGGCCGAGAACGTCGGCTACAAGCTCTACGAGGAGACCGACATGCCGCTCGACGCCGTCCGGCGGCGCGTCGAGGAGGTGCTCGGCTTCATCGGGCTCGGTGAGTACATCGATCGCATGCCGTCGGAGCTCTCCGGCGGCCAGCGGCGGCGCGTTGCCATCGCGCGCGCCATGTCGGCCAAGCCGCGTCTGCTCCTGTACGACGAGCCGACCACCGGGCTCGACCCGATTACCGCCACGACCGTCGATCATGAAATCATCAAGCTCCGTGATCTGGAGAACGTCAGCTCGATTCTCGTCACCCACCAGCTGCGCGACGCCTTCTACGTGGCGACGCACGAGGCGATCCGGCGCGACGACGGGCTGATTCAGATCCGGCCGGCCGACGCGGACAAGGCGGAGGAAGCGGAGTTCATCATGCTAAAGGACGGCGGTATTGCCTTCGAGGGGCATGCCGCCGACCTTCGCGCGTCTTCGGATCCCTACCTGAAGACGTTCTTGTCGTGAAAGGATAAGCAATGCCCCGCACGCGCTCGCTCGGATGGGCTGAGCTCAAGATTGGACTCGTGGCCGCCTTCGCGCTCGTCACGTCGATGGTCCTCATCTTCCTCGTCAGCGGGGAAGGGGGCTTCTTCTGGCAGCGCTACTCGATCAAGACCATCTTTCCCAACGCCGCGGGCCTGAAGCCGGGCGCGCCGGTGCGCGTTGCCGGCGTCGAGGTCGGATCGGTGAGCGAGGTCGATCTGGTGGGCGACCAGGTCGAGGTCGTCGTGGAGCTCAACCAGGACTATCAGCGCCAGGTGACGACCGAGTCGCGGGCGTACCTCGGGTCGGTCTCGCTGCTGGGTGAGGCCGCCGTCGATATCACCGCCTCGAGCCGCGGCACGCCGATTCCGGAATGGGGATACGTGCCGTCCGGGCCCACGCCCGGATCGCTGACGGAGGTGGCCACGCGCGCCACCCAGGGCATCGAGCAGCTGACGTATCTGCTGCAGGACATCCGCCGCGGTCAGGGAACAGTCGGCCGACTCTTTACGGACGAAGCGCTCTATAACGAGATGACGGCGCTCGTCTCGGCGGCGGAAAAGGTCGTCGCCAGCGTGAACCGGGGGCGCGGCACGCTGGGGCGGCTGGTCAACGATCCGGCGGCGGCGAAGGCGCTCGAGTCGTCGCTGCAGAACTTCGAGGCGATCACGGCGCGGATTCGCGCGGGCGAGGGAAGCCTGGGCAGGTTTCTCAACGACGACGCACTCGCGCGTTCGCTCGCCTCGACGACGACGAACCTCGATGCGATCACGGGGCGCATCAGCCGCGGCGAGGGGACGGCGGGGAAGCTGATTAGCGACCGGGAACTGTACGACCGGCTGAACTCGATGTCAGACCGCCTCGACAAGGTGATGGCCGGCCTGCAGGAGGGGCAGGGGACCGCCGGACAATTGCTGCGCGACGGGCAGTTGTATGAGAACATGAATAGCGCGGTCGCCGAGCTGCGTCAGCTCGTGCGCGACATCCGCGCCGATCCCAGGAAATTCCTCAGCGTGCGCGTGAGCCTGTTCTAGTGGCGGACGTCTTTCTCGGCGTGATCGCCGTTGCGGTGCTGGTGATGGCCGCCATTCAGGTGGCCGCCGTCATCGTCGCCGTCCGGCTCGCGCGCCGCGTCGATCGGTTTGCCGACCGCGTCGAGCAGGACATCCGCCCCATCGTGGCCAGCCTGCAGGCGCTCACGGCCGACGCCGCCCGCGCGACGTCGGTGTTCAAGGCGATCCTCGCGATCTTCCGCGGGCCGCAGAAGGACGCGCGCGCCGGATCGCCCGACGAGGAAGGCCCGCTCTTCATTGGATAGTAGGCAGTAGGCAGTAAGCCGCACGGCCCAGTGCCCACTGCCTACTGCCGACTCCTGATTGACGGGCGCCGCCGCCGGTGATACAAGACGCCCTAGCGTTGCGGGGTCCCCGCCGCGCGGAATTTGCGCGGTGGGGTGCTTCCCGGGGGGCACCATGACTGATCGCGTGCGTGGTGTGCGACGGCTGGTCTTCGCATTCGTCCTGCTGCTGGTGCCGGTGCTCGCCGGGGCGCAGGAATCCAAGTCGGGCGGACTTGCGGCGGAGCTTGCCACACTCCTCGACTCGATGAAACTCGACAGCATCGCCGCGAAGGTGCAGGGCGACGAGTACGTCGGCGCGCTGTATTTCCCCGGCAGTCAGCTCCTCGTCGTCAGGGCGCGGTACAGCGTGCCCGAACGGATGGACGAGCAGCTCGCGAAGAAGAACTACCGCGACGTCTACATCGATCTGAACAGCGCGTCGGTGCCGGCCTCCAAGGTCCTGATTTCGGACCTCGGCGCCAACGGGCTCTATCCGCGGCGCCGCGAGAACCAGTTCGACACGGCTGACATCGGCGGGCGCAGCTACACGTTCGACGGCGACTGGGACAAGGCCAAGTTGTCGGAGCAGGAGTACATGAAGGCGTTCCAGGCGACCGAGGCCGAATATGTGAAAATGCTGGAAGCGCTGCTCGTCCAGCTCAAGAAGACCTCGTAGTCGGCGCGCGTCGCCAATGCTGCGAGGCAGAGAGGGGCAGTCCTTCGGGGCTGCCCCTTTTGTATATATACCGATGCCGAATATCGAGGCAGCGCCGCGTCGACCGCGCGTCTGGATCGGTCTGACTGCTGCGGCATCCGCGTTGTGGGCAGTCGCCGCCAGTGCTGCGGAGCTGCAGCCTCGCACGATTGCCGCCTTCGACCGGTATGTGCGCATCACCGAGGCGCGTATGGCCAGCGAGAGCGCATTCCTCTGGGTGGACGCGTTGCCGCCGTCGCAGCAATCGAGGCGACGCAGCGAGCTGCAGCAGGGAGCCGTGCTCATCGAGCGCCTGACCATTCGAGAGGGCGGCAAGGAAATCGCGATCCCCGAGGGTCTCGTCCACCACTGGGTCGGGCTGGTCTTCGTGCCCGGGGCGACTGTCGACAGTACACTGGGCCTCCTGCAGGACTACGACCGGCATGCCGAGATCTACCGCCCGGCCGTCGCTCGATCCCGCCTGCTCGCCCGTGACGGCGACCTGTTCCGGATGGAACTGCGATTCGTCATGAAGAAGATCATCACGGTGGTGGTGAACAGCGAGCACGAAGCGCGGTTCGATCGAGATCGACCGGACCGCGCCCGGAGCCGCATCTACAGCACACGCATCGCCGAAGTCGAGGCGGCCGATACCCCTCGCGAGCGCGAAAAGCCGGTCGGACGTGACGGCGGGTACCTCTGGCGCCTGTACACGTATTGGCGCGTTGTTGAGCGGGATGGTGGCACATACGTGCAGTGCGAGTCGATCTCGCTGACGCGGGACATCCCGATCGGGTTTGGCTGGCTGATCGGGCCCTTTGTGACCAGCATCCCGCGCGAGTCTCTCGAATTCACGCTGGCGACCACGCGCAGGACGCTGGCCAGGTAGCGGGGTGCCGGACGCGCACCCGCGAGACGTGAAGGGCGGCCCGCGGCACATCATGCTGTCCTCAGTCAGTGATGCGAGTCGGACGAGGGTCCGCCACAGAGAGCGCGCGCGTATTGCGAACCGCCGAGACAACGAAGACAACGGCAAGGCCGGCTGACGCGACCAGCGCACCGAGATCGAAGAGCCGGATTGGGCCCAGCAGGTGCAATGACACCCACGGGTCGATCGCGGCCTGGAGCGCCCCGATGGCCAGCAGCACTCGCAGTTCCGTCGGGCCAAACCCCCCGAACGACATCCGGAAGACCCCCGCCGCGTGCGTCGCGAGATACATTTCTGCCGACACAAGCAGATACGCCGCCAACAGCAGGGCGCAGGCGAGGGGGCTCATCAACGTGGAGCACGCCAGGCCGGCCAGCAGGAGCGTGGTGCCCGCCAGATCAATCAGGTGGTCGACGTAAAAGCCGTAGCGCGGCCGCTGCTGGCCGCGCACGCGCGCAACGGTGCCATCCAGACTGTCGCCAAACCAGTTGGCGGCCAGCGCGGCCACCACCCCTGCCGCGGCCCACGGCGTGAAACGGAACGCCGCAAACGACAGGCCGGCGGCGGCCATCGCGACCAAGCCCAGCCCGGACAGGTGGTCCGAGTTGATGCGTGGCGGCAGGCGCTCGGCGATCCAGACAAGCGCGCGCCGTTCAACGACGGCGAGCAGACCTCTGTTTTCGCGCGTGTGAACGCAGCACGGTTGAGCCTGGTGGTGCGACATGCTTTTGGCCTCCAACCTGGAATGCGCAAAGCATGGGTCCTCCGGCTCACAGCCGCGGCTGCCTCAGCGTCGCAGTAGTGGTCGTCGGTTCGACCACCACGCGCGCGAGCGCGATGCCGATGCCCAGGGCGATCGTCAGCACGGCCGGAAGCGGGCGCTGGGGCGCGAGAAGGGCGCCGTCGGCCGTCAGGGCGAGCGCCACCAGCAGGTCGACGACGAGGGTTGCCGTAGCGGCGCTCCGGCCTGGGGAGGCCGGCTCGAGGCCGGTGACGCGTTCGCTGAAGACCATGTGACCGCGGAATACGCCGCCAATGGTCGCGGCCACGCATGTTGCGACGAAGATTGCCGTCGTGACGCCAGGCAACCATTCCTTGACCTGCCACGCGAGGGCGCAGGCGGTGAAGTACAGGGCGATGAGGACTAACTGATGCGCTCGCCACCACGTTCGGATCCTGCGGGAGGCGGGCACCGGCTCGACGCGCTCCAACGCCCGCAGCACCTCGACTGCCGACGCGAAACGGTCAGCCGGCGATTTCGACAGGCATCGTTCGATGACGGCGATGAGCCGCGCGGGCAGGTCCGACCGCCGGCTTTCGAGCGGCTCGGCGCTCCCCTCGAGAATGCGTCCGATCAGCGCCAGCGGTGATGCCGCGTGAAACGGATGGATGCCGCACGCGTACTCATAGATGAGCACGCCGAAGGCGAAAACGTCCGCACGGGGGTCGGCGCGCACCCCATTCAACTGCTCGGGCGCCATGTACGCCGGTGTGCCGATAATCGCGCCGGGCTGCGTGACGCGATCCTCGGCCGACAGCGCCGCCGCGGCGGCCGTCTGCTCGATGCGCGCGAGGCCGAAGTCGAGGATTTTCAACCGGCCGTCGGTCGCTCGCATCACATTCTCCGGCTTCAGGTCGCGGTGAGTGATGCCCCGGCCGTGCGCGGCCGCGAGCGCGTCGGCCAGCTCCCGGGCGGTGCGCACGACGTCGGTCGCGGCGGGCCGGACGCCACTCGCCATTTCTTCGCGCAGCGTGTGCCCGTCGATGAATTCGCTGGCAATGAAGAGGTTCCCATCGATCTCCTCGAGCGCGTAAATCGTGCAGATGCCCGGGTGCGTCAGCGCCGCGGCCGCGCGGGCCTCGCGCCGCAGCCGCTCGCGATGTGAGGGGTCTGCCGTTAGCTCGGGCGACAGCGCCTTGAGCGCAACCCGTCGCCCGAGTCGTGCGTCTTCGGCCAGATAGACACGCCCCATGCCACCATGACCGATTTGGCGCACAATGGTGTACTGGCCAACATTGTGGCCGGGCTCGAGCGTTCCGTCATCGGCCATGAGATCTGAGAGCCGATCGCTAGCAGGCTTGACAAGAAAGGATCCAGCGGAGGAGTGATGGCGGATCAGCGACACGAGCTCCTCGCGAACCTGCCAGTCCCCCACCCCGAGCCGATCGAGCCACGCGCCCACGTCCGGAGGCTTTTCCTCGAGGGCTTGCTCGAACAGGTCGCGCACGCGCTGCCAGCGGTCGCCGGCGATCATCGCTGACCGTTCAGTTCGCGAAAGAGCCAGGCGCGCGCCAGCGCCCAGCGCCGCTTCAACGTGGCGGGAGACATACCCAGTGCGTCGGCCGCTTCTTCGACGCTGAGTCCCGCAAAATAGCGAAGCTCGATGATTCTCGCCTGCTCGGCGTCGATCCGCTCGAGCCGCGACAGCGCCTCATGCAGCGCGGGCAGCATGGCATCGTCGTTCGCGCCGCTTGTCAGCGATTCGGTCAGCGTCACGCGATCCATGGCGCCCCAACGTTTCTGCGCGCCTCGCGCCCGCGCCCGCTCCACGAGAATCTGCCGCATCGACCGCGCCGCGATCCCGAGGAAGTGCCGGCGGTCGGTCCACGGCCGGCCTGCGTTGGCGAGGCGCATGTACACCTCGTGGACCAGCGCCGTCGCCTGCAGCGTCTGGCCGGGTCGTTCCCGCCGCAAGTAGCCCGCCGCGAGCCGCCGCAGTTCGCTATAGACCACCTGTACCAAATCGTCGACGTCTGCTTGCGAAGAGTTGACGCCCACGGTCCGCGGCTATTGTAGCTGCTTCTGAGCGTCTCCTCGTGGCCAAGCCTCGCCGTGCGTAGTGGTCTCGTTCCTGCTGCCGTTGCTGTACCTGGCGACGGCCAGCCAGAGCGGCTTCGTGCTGTACCTCTCGGTGTTCGCTCCCACGCGGATTGCCACCGAGTTCTGGAAGCTCTCCGTGCGCGTCGAGCCGCAGGAGGAATTTCGCATTGACACAGAGATTCTTTGGATAAGCACGTTGTTCACAATCTGCCGCTGCGGCTGGCGCTCGGAATCGGGTTCTTCGGCGGTCGGCATGCTCGTTCCTGAATGGTGGCTGCGCGCCGTACGCGAATCTGCTCGTACGGCTCTGCGTGGGCATCGCCGAGGGGATGGCCGGCAGCTATAAGGACGGTAGCATCGAGGGGTTCTCCTGGTGCACCTTTGCCAGGAGTCCGACGTTCGTGTACGAGGCCAGGATCAGATTACTTCGGCATCTGCTGTCTCCCTCCTGCGAGCGCAACTATACAACGGCGGACTTGCCCCTCAGAAATAGAAACGCGTGACGAAAAGGACACGGGTTGTCGAGACCGACGTGTCGAATCTTTCGGCCTCTGGCGCACTCGGAACGCGTACCCCAGGACGCAGCCCGCTAAGCGTGCTGACCTCGTCACCCTTGATGGACGTGTGTCGAAACTGAACTTCTGCTCCGAGGCTGAATCGGTCCGAAAACAGATATTCCCCGCCAATGGCGGGCGCGACAAAGAACCCATCAACCGTTTGCATTTTCGTTCCTGTGATCTGCACGCCGCGCATGGCGATGGTTTCCTTCTGTTCCTCTTTCGCTCTCATGTAACCTACACGAGCCCCGTAATACAGTCGGAAGCTCTCTGGACCAGTTGCGGAAATATCCCGAGCCCAAGCTCGACTCCATTGACCGAGTAGTCCGCGGGTTCGTCGTGGCTGTGGCGAAACACGCCTACCGCAGGTTCGATTCGAAACCAGTTCGTGATCTGGATCGGGAAAAGGATCAAAGGCGCGGCAACGGCGTCCTCGGTGGTCCGCAACGCCGCCGTGGCGAAGATGCTATGCACGTCGCCGATGGCTGCACCGATGCCGACGCGCCGCGATGTTTGTTGAGCCTCGGCAGAGTCAGCGGCGAACAGGACCGCGCCAAAAACCGCCAGGACGAAGACCTATCTGCGCGCACTGAGCCGCTTTAGGTGAGAAGCGATCATGGCTGCACCTCCTTCACTCCCGTAATGCGCGGTTGGGAAAAAAACGGCTCATTCACCACAATTTCGCCTTCCAACAGGACACCGGACGAGGCGTTTGGGTGTATAAGGTGCATCTCTTGGCGCGCTCCCCGCGCCTAGGACCGCTTGCGGCCCCGAGTCGCGCCGGGCAGCGGATACAAAATTCTCGTTTCGGGGGCCGCATAGTGGTCCAAAGCCGCCAAGAAGGAGAGCCGTCGCTCGCGAAAGGAGAACGAGCATGGTGATCCGCACTGTGTTTGTTGCCGTCGTCGTGGCCGTGGTTTCGACGGGTGGACATGCGTCCGCGCAAGCCAGTCTGGGCACTCAGCTCGCAGAGCTTGTAGCGCTCAAACAGAAAGTCGGGGACGCTGACACCCGAACTCGAGTCGAGGCGCTTCACCGAGTCTGGGCGATCGGCCTCGCATCCGCGAATTCCGATGTGAAACTGAGCGCGTTGGGGCTCCTCGCTGAGCCGGCCGGCAGTGCATCGGACCATATCAGGATGCCGGCCGTATATGCGATCGCCGAAATCGCCAACAGCACTGAAGACGTTCGCGTCAAGGTCCGCGCGCTGGCGACGTTGGGCGAACCACTACAAGCCAGCCAGGTACCCATACGTGATGTCGCAATTGACGCGGTCAACAGCATTACGAGGTCCGGAAGCGGCGCCCAGATCGCGCTGGCCGCATTGAAGGTGTTGACGCCGGCGGTTCAGAGCGGAAACAACGGCGTCAGGATTCCGGCAATTAACGCTGTCGTCAGAGCAGTGGAAGGCAGTCGCGACGACGGAGCCTTTCAAACAGCGCTTGATCTGCTTGTCGCACCGTTGGATTCATCCGCCGCTATAGGCGGCATGGAAGTCCGCATGATGGCGGTCCGTGCCGTAGAAAAGATTGGAGTTGAGGCTTCCGAAATCGGTACGAAGGCGAAGGCCATGGGCCTGCTGCAATCCTATGCGGCCAGAAGTGGCTGGGAACCCGAGGCGAAGAAGCGTGCTCAGGAGGCTTCGTCAAACATTCAGAACAGTATGAAAGAGCGATAGACAGCGGTATATGAACAACGCGCATCGTCTGACGCGTGTGTCAGTCAGCGTGGCCGTCACTGCGGTGTTGTTGTTGTGGGCGATACCAGCCGCAGCAGCGGAACTGCAGGCTCGCACAGTTGCCGCATTCAATCACTACGTGCAGCTGACCGAAGCGCGGATGGATGCCGATGTTGCGTTCCTATGGCTGGATACGCAGCCCGAGGGACGGCAACAGATGCATCGCGATGAACTGCGGCGGGGCGCGCTTCTCATCGAACGCCTCACCACACGCGACGCCGGGAGAGAGATCGTCATACCGGATGGCCTCGTCCATCACTGGATCGGCCTAGTGTTCGTGCCCGGTACGACCGTCGACCGGGCCCTCGCGCTGCTTCAGGACTACGACCGGCATGCGCAGATCTATCAGCCTGCCGTTGCCCGTTCCAAGTTGCTTGCCCGTGATGGCGATAGGTTTCGCGTCTACCTGCGGTTCTTCATGAAGAAAGTCATCACGGTCATTGTTAACAGTGAGCACGAAGCACGCTTCAAGCGTGACGGTCGCGATCGGGCGCAGAGCCGGATTTACAGTACGCGGATCGCCGAAGTCGAGGCGCCCGATACGCCGCGCGAGCGAGAGAAGCCCATCGGGCGTGATGGGGGCTACTTGTGGCGGCTGTATACGTACTGGCGGTTTCTCGAGCGGGACGGCGGCACGTACGTCCAGTGCGAATCCATATCGCTGACGCGCGATATCCCCCTGGGGTTCGGCTGGCTGATCCGTCCATTCGTGACCAGCATCCCGCGCGAGTCGCTCGAGTTCACGCTCGCGACGACCCGCAAGACGCTCGCCTCATGAATCACCAGACCACGTACCGACTCGTGGCAGCCTTCCTGGCGATCATCGCCGCTTGCTCCGCTTCCGCCGCGGCCCAGACCGGGGCCCCCAACGCGGCAGCCGCGTTGGGGTGGGAGACTCGGGCGGCGGAAGTCGAAAAACAACAGGAAGACAAGGCGCGAACGGCCGCGCCGTACCGCCCGAACCGGGTCGAAGTCTTCTTAGACCAGGTTGAGCGGGGCAGGTGGATTCTTGGAGTTCCGCGGGGGTGGTACTCCACGGTGGGATCCGTCTATCCGGGTGGTGGCCTTGCGGCAGGTGGCGGATACCGCCAATACATCGGGTACGACTCGTTCGTGGACGTGGGCGCTCTGTATTCGGTCAGGGGCTACAAGAAGGTTGCGATCACAGGGTTTACCCCAAACCACCTGGGCGAGCGCCTCGATCTCGAGGGCTCGATCGTCTGGGTCGACGCCACGCAGGTCGCATTCTACGGACTGGGCAATGCGTCGCGCCTCGACAACCGCACCAACTTCCGAATCAACCGCGCGTATGTGGAGGGCGCCGCGGTGCTCCGTCCCGTGAGGTGGCTGGGTCTGCGATTGGACGGCGGCTTCGATGACTACACGCAGAAGCCCGGCCACGGCGCCGCTCCCTCGATCGAGCAGATCTTCTCTCCGGCTACGGCGCCTCTCCTCGGCGACAACCCGCTCTACCTCCGCGGCGAGGCGTCGGCGACGGCCTATTGGCTGGAATCACCGGGTTACAGCCGCACCGGAGGTCTGTACCGTGTGGCGTACGAAGAGTTCAACCCGCTCCGTGGCAGCGGCGGCACGTTTGGCTTCCTGCGCACGCAGATCGTCCAGCATGTGCCTCTCCTGCGCGAGACGTGGGTGGTGTCGCTGCGCGGCGGCACCGAATCGATCGTCCGCAAGTCGGACGTCGTACCGTACTTCCTCATGCCCACTCTGGGGAGCGGCGACAGCCTGCGCGGCTACGCCAACCAGCGGTTCCGTGATCGGCACAGCCTGCTGCTCTCGGGCGAGCTCCGGTGGTTTCCGAATCGCGTTGGGCTCGATATGGCGCTCTTCATCGATGCCGGGAAAGTCGCTCCGTTCCGCAGTGGCCTTCTCGCGTTGGACGAAATGAAGATCGACTACGGGATCGGCGTGCGATTCCACACACCCATCGCGACCCCGTTGCGCGTCGATCTGGCGAGAGGCCAGGAAGGCATGCGGATCGTCGTTGCGGCGGGGCCGGCGTTTTAGCGTCGAGGCATCTGTGTTGTACCGCCACCGCGTAATCGCCGTCGTCATCGTAGCCGTCGCTGTTACGGCTGCCGATCTGGCGGGAAACGGACAGAAGTTCTACGACGACGATCCACTTCTCCGCGAGCCGGAGACGCAGGACGCGTCGAAGGTACAACCTTGGAAGAATGTTCTGACCTACGACCTGATCCAGAACCTTTTCGACAGTCCCGGCGACCACCGATCCATCAAGGCGCAGAACGTCAACACGATCGGCGAGGTGCCTGACTCGAGTTGGTTCACAAACCGGATTCTCGCGCGGGCTGTTTCGATCGAGGAGGCCTTGCGTGGACCGGTGACCAGCCCGGAGCCGGCGCGTGGGCCGATGACGGTGACGCGCGCCAAGCCGGCCGGCGTGAGTCCCGGGTTCGTGCTGCAGGATTCCGCGGGCGTGACGTGGTTTATTCAGTTCGAGGCGGCGAAATACCCCGAGGCGGCCACCGGGGCCTCGATGGTTGCCAACAGAATCTTTCACCTCCTCGGCTATTGGCAGGCGGAATACCACATTGCCGAGCTGTCGCCGGAGGATCTCACGATCGGTCCCAAGGCGGTCACAGAGACGCCCTCAGGAAAGATCCGGCAGCTCGACCGTGACGATCTCGGCAAGCTGCTCGAGCGGGCAGCGCGACAGCCGAACGGCGCCTACCGGATGTTGGCAAGCCGCGCCATTCCCGGCCGCGTCCTTGGCGGCTTCCGGTATCACGGCACGCGGCCCGACGATCCCAACGATATCGTCCCGCACGAGCACCGGCGTGAGCTGCGCGCGCTGAAGGTGTTTGGCGCATGGACGAACCTCGTCGACATGAAAGCCGGAAATACCCTCGATACGCTCATCAGCGAAGGCGGCCGCGGTAGGGTCCGGCATTATCTGCAGGATGTCGGGTCGACGTTCGGTACCGGAGCATTGGCGCCCCGTGAGTGGGATGAAGGACACGAATACCTCTTCGAGGGTGACGCCACGTGGAAGCGCCTTGCATCGCTGGGGTTCTACCTGCGTCCCTGGCAGACAATTCCGTACGTCCAGCGCCGTTCCATTGGCCGATTTGAAGGCGATGAGTTCGATCCCATCACGTGGAAGCCGCGTGTGCCGACTGCCGCGTTCATGAACGCGCGGGCGGACGACAACTTCTGGGCCGCCCGGCGGGTGATGGCGTTTTCGGATGAATTGATCCGCGCCGTGGTCGAGGCCGGCCAGTACAGCGACCCCGCGGCCGAGCGGCACCTGGCCGACGTGTTGATCAAACGCCGCGACCGGATTGGCCGTGCGTACCTGACGGCGGTCAACCCTCTTGTCAACGTCGCATTGGACGTGTCCGGCGCACTGACATTCGACAACGCTGCTGTCGATGCGCGAGCCGCCGAGCCGCCGAGCGGGGGATATCGCGCTTACTGGTTCGTCTTCAACAACAACACCGGCGAATCGCGGCCGATCGGCACGCCAACCGCGGCCGCCACCGGCCGGATGCAGGCGCCGGTCGGTCTGCCGACTGCTATCGGATCGTTCGTACGGATCGACATTGAGGCGATCAATCCGCCCCATCCTTCATGGACAGTCCCGGTGCAGGCTTACTTCAGGCGGACCGCCGAGGGATGGAAGCTCGTAGGGCTCAAGCGAATGCCTGAGCGCCCCGTCGCCTAGCTCGACACACCGCGCGGCTGTTGTAGCTGCGCTCACCGGTTCCACATCCAATTCAACGCAACCGATCCGGCGAGCGGTCTGCCCCTCCCACCGGTCTCCCCGTTGTGAGCCGATTGCGCCGCTGTTGGCGCATTTCAGGGTGGAGAAGGAGGCCGGATGATAACGCTTGCCACGATGATCGCTCTTGGACTTGCCGCCGGGCTCCACGGCGCTTTGTACGGCGCCTACAAGGACAGCCCGCACGAATCGTTTCTGATGCGCCGCTTCGTCCGTGAGATTGCCGTCGCCGTGACGATCGCATTCGCGCTGCCGTGGGTGTATTCGCCGACGACCACACAGAGCGCGTTCGTGCTGTATCTGGCGGTGTTCGCGCTCACGCGCATTGCAACGGAGTTCTGGAAGCTGTTCGTCCGTGTCGAGCCGCAGGGGGAGTTTCGGATACCCACGCAGATTCACTGGATGACGGGCGTCGTTCACAATCCGGTGCTGCGGCTGGCGCTGGGATTCGGGTTTCTCGCGTCGATTTTCGGCATTGGCGCGCTCGGCACGCTCGTCTCCGACTCCTGGCCCCGCGCCCTGCACGGTCTCGTCGTCGGGCTCAGCATCGGGATCGCGGAGGCGATTGCCGGCGGCTACAAGGACGGCAGCATCGAAGGGTTTTCGTGGCCCAAGTTCGCGAAGAGTCCCACCTTCGGCGCGCTCGGCGGCGTGATCGCATCGGGCCACACGGCCGACGACGTGTTCCTGCTGCTCGCCGCCATCGGCAG
Organism: Acidobacteriota bacterium; assembly: GCA_016192845.1. Classification (GTDB taxonomy): domain Bacteria; phylum Acidobacteriota; class Vicinamibacteria; order Vicinamibacterales; family UBA2999; genus MELF01. The sequence continues at coordinate 16,612 of JACPTI010000064.1, read as the reverse complement.
CATGCGGATGTTCCTGGAGCTGTTGTTCAAGATCGTCGTCCGCGAGTACGCGCCGGGCAAGTTCCGATCGATGACGGGCCCGTTCACCGAGTGGGTGGCGCGGCGGCGTCTGTTCCTGACGCCCTATGCCCTGACATGGCTCCTGTACGTGCTGCTCAGCAGCCACGTGACCTGGTAGGTGCATCATGCTGGACATCTGGTGGCTGGCCGCCGGGTACTACGCGCTCGCCGCCTGTAGCGCCGTGCTGCCGTGGGTGAATGGTGAGCTCGTCATGCTCTCGGCCATCCCGCTGGCCGGATCACCCGTCGAGCTTGGCGCGCTCGTCGCCGTCGTGGCGGCCGGTCAGATGACCGGCAAGGCGGCGATGTACTGGGTCGGGCGACGCACGACGCGATCGAGATTCCGACTGGAACAGGTTGTCGACCGCTGGCGCGAGCGGCTGTCGCGCTGCCCGGCATCCGGGCTCGGCGTGACCTTCGTCAGCGCGTCCGTCGGCATCCCTCCGTTCTACGTGGTTGCAATGGCGGCAGGGGCCCTCAACGTCGCATTCGGCCGATTCGTGGCGGTCGGCATGCTGGGCCGGTTGATTCATTTCGGTGCGGTGGCATTCATTCCGCACCTTGCGTGGAGAGGATTATGAAGCTCGTCGCCATTCTCGCCATCGTCTGCCTCGCGTCCGCGGTTGCCGCGGGCGCTTCAAAGATCGATGACGCACTGATCGAGCAGTTCCTGCGCTCCGGACGCCCCGAGTTGACCAGTTGTGCGGCGCGCCGCGTGTTGACCGCCTCCACGATGGGCGGGCGGCTGCGTGCGCGGCTGGAAGTATGGACGTACCTCGATCGCGACGGCACGTTTCGATTCGATGTGATTCGGGGAGACGGATCGAGGCTGCTCCTGGAACACGTGCTCATTGCCGCGCTGGAGACGGAGCGGCGCAGCCGGGATCCGCGGGTGATGGCGGAGGTGGCCCTCACGCCGGCTAACTATGACTTCGACGTGGCCGGACCTGCGTCGGACGGCCTGGTGAACATCCGCCTGATCCCACGCCGGCGAAGTCCGATGCTGCTCGAAGGGCTGGTTGTTGTACGGCAGGACAACGGCGACGTCGTCAGGGTCGAGGGACGCCCGTCGGAGCCGCCATCGTCGTGGACGACGCGCGTCGACATCATCCGACGCTACGAGCGGATCGGCGGCGTCCGCGTGCCGGTCGAGATGGTATCCGAGGCGCAAGTGCGCCTTGCCGGTGCGTCGTCGTTTTCGATGACGTACCACTACACGATCATCAACGGACAAGCGGTGCGATGAGTGGCTGCCGTTGACGCGCGAGGCTGGCGGCGCTGCCGGTCCTCGTCATCGCGGCGTGTCGTGAGGTCGAGCGGACGTCGAGCGCCGCAAAGGGAGCGTTCGAGCACCTGTTCGATCGCGTCCGCGGGCAGCGGCGAGACGCCGCGCCCCAGGCAGTGAAAGCCGCAATCGCCGATCTCGTCCGGCAGGGCGCCGCGCGGTCGATGACGCTCCATCCGTTCACGCGCGTTCGTCGTTGGCGAACTCCACAACGATGTCGATGCTCCAGGGTCGGCCGGTTGCCGTGTGCGAGCAACAGCCGGCATTATGGGCTGCAAATCTCGCCGAGACGTCCGATGTCAGCCCCGCGTAGTAGCGATTAGGCTCAGTCTGGCTCCTTCGCGCTTCGCCCAACGGTGGACAACCTCCGCGTGGCTTGTCAACCGCAGCTCACGCTTCCGTTGGCAAGCGTGAGCGGAGGTTGGTGGCCCTAACTGGCGCCAGTTGGAACCAAATTGTCGCTTGGCTCAGGCAGTTGAGCGCTCTCGAGAGTAGCTTGAGCTACCGCGGCCGTTGGCAACGCTAGGAAGCCGCGTGGAGGCGGACGTCCGCGATAGCGGCTGGTGCGACTTCGTCGGGGAGTTCCAGTTCCTCAGCATTGAACACGAGGACGTCACGCAACACCCGACCATCGGCCAAGCGAACGTCGACGCGCTGATAACCCATCCCGGATTCGGGTAAGTCCAACAGTCGCTCAGTCCAGCATCGATCGAGTTTGATTCTCATCTGCTCACTCGTCCGGGATCTTGTCAGGCGGCAACGTCACGGTCTTCGGCGTCGTCCCATTCTTGAAGATAACTTCGACGCCACCGCCAGGCTGGTCGAACGCCGGTTCGACGATCCCCTTCTGAATAACCGTATCCCTCTCCGGCCTGATTGTGAAGCGGTAAGACGCTGGTTGAGGATTCGGCATAGCATACCGGGCCACTGCGTCCTTTCCCGTTTTGACGTTTTTCGCGTCTTCCTCTGTCGTTGCGTAGGTCCCAGGTCGAAGGCTTCCGTCGTCTCGCACGCGGTTGTCGTTCTCGTAGCCCGAGAACCGTACGAACACCTCGCCGGCCTTCGTCGTGTCCTCGGGAGTCACTGTTGATCGGCTCGGTGTTTATCCAATCTCCGGAAGATTTCGAGCAGGTTTCCATTCGGAAGGTCGGCGACATCCAGTCCATAAACCTCCCTGATTCTCGCCAGCATGTCCACCACTTCCATGTCGTCGACTCCGACGAAATCACGCAAGCTCGAGAGATCCGTAATCAGATATTCGCCGGGCTCGAAGCCGAAGATGTCGAGCATAAAGTCTTCGGCAAGCTCCTGGAACGCGTCGATGCCGCTCATCGAGGCACATTCGACGCGCTTCCCTTTGAGGGGTCCTCTCCGAATCACGGGAGAATCGTCGGTCATTTGTGTTGCCGCGCCACCATCGACGATGACATCGTCGACCGTTCATCTTCAAGCGACGTGTGGCGGGAGGCGGTCCGATTGGTTCGATCAGCGATTTGCAGTCGGATCGCAAGTCACTGGGGGTCAAAAGGTTGGAGGTGGTGGACGCGACTGGACTCGAACCAGTGACCTCCCCGGTGTGAACGGGGTGCTCTAACCAACTGAGCTACGCGTCCCGGAGCAGTTCAGTCTAGCATGCCGGTGTCGGCCTCCGGGTATACTCACGCCACTGATGACAGGAGCTGAACCATGACACGCCGCCTCATTGCCCTGACAGCGCTCGTGCTGTGCTGCGCCGGCGCGCCGGCCCGGGCCCAGACGCCGCTTGCCGAGTGGACCGCCTGGCTCGCCAACGACCTGCGAGTGGCGACCAACATCACCTACCTCACGGCCAACAACTGGGAAGCCAAGCTCGATGTGTACGTGCCGCGGTCCGGCGGCCCGCATCCGACCGTGCTGCAGTTCCACGGCGGCGGCTGGGTGGGCGGCAGCCGCGAGGGCGTCCTGCTCCGCGCGCTGCCGCTCGTCGAAATGGGGTTCGCCGTCGTCAACGTGTCGTACCGGCTGGGGCGCGTCTCCCCGGCGCCGGCGGCCGTCGAGGACTGCCTCTGCGCCCTGCGGTGGGTGATCCGGAACGCCAAGGAGTACAACTTCGACGTGAACCGGATCGTCACGACCGGCTACTCCGCCGGTGGCCATCTGGCGCTCACGACGGCAATGATTCCGGCCTCCGCCGGCCTCGACCGCCAGTGCCCCGGCACGGAGCCGCTGCGGGTCGCCGCGGTCGTCAACTGGTATGGCATCACGGACGTGGCCGATCTGATCGACGGCGCGAACACCCGCTCCTACGCGGTGGAATGGCTCGGCAGCCGTCCCGACCGCGCCGAGGCCGCCAGGCGCGTGTCGCCGCTCACCTACGTCCGCAGGGATCTGCCGCCGATTCTGACGATTCACGGCGACGCGGATCCGACGGTGCCGTACGCGCACGCCACGCGACTGCACGCGGCGCTGCAGCAGGCGGGCACGACGAGCGAGCTCCACACGGTGCCCAAAGGGCTGCACGGGAACTTCCCGCGTCCAGATCAGTTGCGCGCGGTCGAGGCCATGCGGGCCTTCCTCACCAAGCACGGGATCGCGCCGCGCCAGGTGACGACGTCGGCTGCCGCGACGGGCGCGTCGCGATAACAGAGATCTTGGGTTCTCGGAGGCCTGGAGCGAGCCTGTCGCCCCTCGACACTGCTAGTCGAAGGGTCAGGCTCGCCTCGCTTCGAGGCGCGATAGACGGCGGTCGAGCGCCGCGATGTCGGCTTTGAGTTCCATGCGCACGTCCTCGATGCGATGATGAAGCGCGACCTGACCCTCGGCCAGGAGCCTGATGTCGTCACGAAGGCTCTCGACGAGGACGTCCATGTGCCGCCGCGTCCGTTCACCCTCCTCACGCATCTCCTCCCGAGTCGCGTATCGAGCGAGGGCGCCGTACATTTCCTCGCGCGTCGCGAGCGGCGCGATCGCGGCGGCGATCGCGGCATTCATCTCCTCGCGCGTTGCAAGCGGGGCGATCGCGGCATTCATCTCCTCGCGCGTCGCAAGGAGGGCGATCGCGGCATTCATCTCCTCGCGCGTCGCAAGGAGGGCGATCGCGGCATTCATCTCCTCGCGCGTCGGAAGTGGCGCGATCGCGGCACGAAGGTCCTCTTTCGTGAGGTAATCCATCAGGGAAGATCGCAATCCTACCATCGTCCGTAGCAAGGATCGGGCCGGGCTGCGCCATAGGTGAGATCTCTCGGGAATCCACGCGGATGGTCGCGTTGGCGCGCAGATTCTTCAATCGGGGCGGGCGATTTCGATGGCAGATTCTGCGTACACGAACGCGGGCCCGGCCGAAGCCGGCCGCTCCGTACGTCTTACTCCGTCCCGTACAGCCGATCGCCAAAATCGCCCAGACCGGGGACGATGTACTTCTGGGCGTCGAGGTGGCGGTCGACGACGGGCGTGTAGATGGCGATCTCGGGATGCTGGCGGTCGACGAGCGCGACCCCTTCCGGCGCCGCGACGATGCAGATCATCCGGATGACGCGCGCGCCCGCCTGCTTGAGTAAATCGATCGCGGCGACCGCGCTGCCACCCGTCGCCAGCATCGGATCGATCATGAGCACGTAGCTGTCGGCCACCTTCGGCGGCAGCTTCGAGTAGTACCGCGACGCGATCGCCGTCGCCTCGTCGCGCTGGAGCCCGATGTGGCCGACGCGCGCCGCCGGCAGCAGTTCCAGCACCGCATCCAGCATCCCGAGGCCTGCCCGGAGCACCGGCACGACGACGACATCGCCGCGCACCACCAGGCCTTCAGCCGGCCCGAGCGGCGTCGTGACGCGCGCGGGCGCCGTCGGCACGTCGCGCAGCGCCTCGGCCGCGAGCAGCACGCTGATCCGGTTCGCCGCGCGGCGGAACGCGGGCGGCGCCGTCCGCACGTCGCGCAGCTCGATGAGCGCGTCGTGGACGAGCGGATGGTTGACCAGGTGAACGGGCACGACACTAATCATAGTGCGACGGTGCGATGGTGCGAGGGTGCGAGGGTGCGAGGGTGCGACGGTGCGACGGTGCGTCCGACGGTCCGACGGCGCGGAGTGCGACGGGCCTGCCCCGCCGAAGCCGTGAAGCGGGAAACGCGGGTAAGATGCGCCCATGAAGGCACGGTTTGCGATCGTGGCGGCGCTGCTCGGTGGCCTCGTCGCCCTTGCCGTGGTCTCCACGCAGACGGGGCAGCGGCAGGTCTCGATCGTGATCACCAACGGCACGGTCGTGACGATGGACGGCAGCCGGCGTGTGATTGCGGACGGCGCGGTGGCGATCGACGGCCCCGGTATCGTCGCGGTCGACGCGGCGGACGTCGTCGAGCGTCGGTTCCGCGGCGCCGAGACGATCGATGCCGCCGGACAGGTGGTGCTGCCCGGGCTGGTGAACACTCACACGCATGCGCCGATGGTGCTGTATCGCGGGCTGGCGGACGACCTCGCGCTGATGGAGTGGCTCACGAAGTACATCTTCCCGGCCGAGGCGAAGACGGTCTCGCCCGACTTCGTGCGCGCCGGCACCCGGCTCGCCGCGCTCGAGATGATTCAGTCCGGCACGACCACGTACGCCGACATGTATTACTTCGAAGAGGAGATCGCCCGCGAAACGAAGGCGGCGGGGCTGCGCGGCGTGCTCGGGCAGACGATCATCCAGTTTCCGGTGGCGGATGCGAAGACGCCGGCCGACGCGCTGGCCCGAGCCGAGGCGTTGATCACGGCCTTCAAGGGGGACGCGCTCATCACCCCGGCCGTGGCGCCCCATGCGATCTACACGCTCGACGGGCCGACGCTCATGGCGGCGCGCACACTGGCCCGCCGCCACGGCGTGCCGACGCTGATTCATCTGGCCGAAACGAGCGACGAGCTGAACACCGCGCAGGAGCGTTTCAAGGCGTCGCCTGTGAACTACCTCGAGCGCCTCGGCTTCCTCGGTCCGGGCGTGCTGGCGGCCCATGCGGTCTGGGTGTCGGATGCCGAGATCGCGCTGCTTCGGAAGCGCGAGGTCGGCGTCTCGCACAACCCGGAGAGCAACATGAAGCTCGCGAGCGGCACGGCGCCCGTGACGAGCTACCGCGCCGCGGAGGTGGCGATCGGGCTCGGGACCGACGGTGCCGCGAGCAACAACGACCTCGACATGTTCGAAGCGATGCGCGTGGCGTCGCTGCTGCAGAAGGTGCGGACCGGCGACCCGCGGGCGCTCGGGGCGGCGGCCGCCCTCGAGCTGGCGACGATCGGCGGCGCCCGGGCGCTCGGCATGGCGTCGCAGATCGGCTCGCTCGAGCCCGGCAAACGCGCCGACGTCATCATCGTCGGCATGACGGCCGCCCGCCAGACGCCCATGTACGATCCCGTGTCGCACCTGGTCTACACGACGCGCGGCGACGACGTCCGGACGACGATCGTCAACGGGCGGGTGCTGATGCGCGATCGCCGGGTGCTGACGCTCGACGAGGCGGCGGTGCTCGCCGAGGCGCGCGCGTGGGCGGTGAAGGTGCGCGCGGCAGTGAATTAACGGTCGCGCAGGCTTCAGCCTGCGCGGCTCTCCGCCGGACCGTCCAGGACGGCGATGTACGGGAGGTTCCGGTACTCCTCCGCGTAGTCGAGCCCATAGCCGACGACGAACCGGTCCTCGATTTCGAAGCCGATGTAGTCGATCTTGACGTCGACCTGCCGGCGCGACGGCTTGCTCAACAGGCATGCAGTCCGGAGGTGGCGCGGCGACCGCGCGCGCAGGATCTTCTGCATGTAGTTGAGCGTCAGCCCGGTATCGACGATGTCCTCGACGATGACGACGTCGCGCCCCTCGAGCGTGCTTTCCAGGTCCTTCAGCAGTTGCACCTGGCCTGATGAGTTCGTGCTGGTGCCGTAGCTCGAGACGGCCATGAAATCGAGCGAGCAGCGGCCCGGCATCGCCCGCGCGAGATCGGAGAGGAAGACGAACGCGCCCTTCAGCACCGCAATGAGGTGGACGCCGTCCGGATGGTCGCGGTGGATCTCGTATGCCATCGCGCGCACGCGCTGCTGGATCTGCTCGGAGGAAATGAGAATCTGCATCGAGATGCTGTCAAGGGCACGAAGACGGACCGCCACGAAGGACACGGAGGCCAAGAAGTACGAGCACCAAGTGCCACAAAGCAAGCAAACAACCTTCGTGATCTTTGTGTCCTTTGTGGCCGGATCGTCTTCGTGTCCTTGAGGGGATCTTCCACGCGAGAGTAACATAGCGTCCCGCCCCATGAAACGCTTCCAGATGATCACCGAGGCCGACGCCCGCGTGCTCGACTACGGCAGCACGGTCGTCCTGGTGGCGAGAGGGCACATCACGCCGCTCGCCGTCGACACGCTGAAGGCCCGCCGGATCACGGTCGTGCGCGAGGGCGTCGACGTCGATGCGGAATCGCTCGCGCCGGCCGCCGAGGTCCGGGTCGTCGCCCTGGCGTCGGATCATACCGGCGTGGCGCTGAGGAGCGCGATCCGGCAGCACCTGCGCGGCCGGGGGATCGCCGTGCACGATCTCGGCACCGACGGCCACGATCCGGTCGACTACCCGGACACGGCCGCGGCGGTCGCGCTGCAGGTCGCGCGCCGGGAGGCGGACGCGGGAATTGTGATCGACGGCGCCGGCCTGGGCTCGGCGATTGCCGCCAACAAGGTGGCGGGAGTACGGGCGGCGATGTGCCTCAATCAGACGCTCGCGCGCTACGCGCGGGAGCACAACGGCGCCAACGTGCTGGCGCTCGGGTCGACGCTCGTGACGCCGGACGAGGCGCTCGCGATCGTCGATACCTTCCTGGGCACCGCCATGCGGGAGCCGCGCTACCTGCGGCGGCTCGCGAAGATCCGGGATCTGGAGGGGCGCCGCGCCTGAGCGCCGATCCTGACCCCCGCCCATGCAGCCCGCCGATATCGAGCGCCTCGTCCGGATCGTCGTCGAGGAGATGGCCGCGGCCGGTCGCCCGCTCGCGCCGACCCGGTGCGGCTGCCATGCGGTGCTGTACGAGTGCTGCCCCGATCGTCTCCGGGGCATTCTCGACGCCGGTGCGACGCGTCTCGGCCTGCACGCGTCGGGCGGCTCGGCGGGCGGCGTAGCGGCCATGATCGATCACACGCTGCTCAAGCCGGACGCCACGCGGCAGGACATCGAGACGCTCTGCCGCGAGGCGACAGAGTACGAATTTGCCAGCGTCTGCGTGAACCCGACGTGGGTGGCGCTTTGCGCGCGGCTCCTCCAGGGCAGCCGCGTGAAGGTGTGCTCGGTCGTCGGCTTCCCGCTGGGCGCGACGACCGCCGATACGAAGCATTACGAGACGCGGCGGGCGATTTTCGACGGCGCGCGCGAGATCGACATGGTCATCAACGTCGGCGCGCTGACGTCGGGCGACCTTCGGCTGGTCGAACGCGACATCGAGGCAGTCACCGCGCCGTGCCGCGACGCGGGCGCGGTGAGCAAGGTGATCATCGAGGCGGCGCTCCTGACCGACGAGGAAAAGATCACGGCGTGCACGCTGGCCAAGGCGGCGGGCGCCGACTTCGTGAAGACATCGACCGGTTTCGGCCCGGGCGGCGCCACGGCCCACGACGTCGCGCTGATGCGCCGCGTCGTCGGCGAAGAGATGGGCGTGAAGGCGGCGGGTGGCGTGCGGGACCTCGAGACGCTCAAGGCAATGGTCGCAGCGGGCGCGACGCGGATCGGCGCCAGCGCCGGCGTGCGGATCGTCCAGGAGTCGCGGGGCCAGCCGCCGGCGGCCGCCGGAGCCAAGGGCTACTAGGACATTGGGCCTCGGGCTTCGGCGTTCGGTCGTCGATCGTGCGGCTGTCGTGGTCCTGTCGCTGGCGGCACTCCTGCCGGCGCGCGCGGCGGCGCAAACCACGGATCGCCCGGGTCCCTTTGTGGTGGACGTGCGCGCCACGATGGGCTCGCTTCCCCAGGACGCCAGTTTCTTCCCGCCGGCGCCGAACGCCACGCCGATCCCCACCACGAGCCTGGGCTTCGATATCGGGGGCCACGTCTATCTGTTCAACCTCGGCCCGGCGCGGATCGGGCTTGGTGCAAATCTGCTCCGGATCGCCGGCGGTGCATCGCCGCCGAAACCATCGGGCGGCTCGAGCACGACGCCCCCACCGCGCCAGACGCTGCCGGACGTGGACACCCGCGTCCGGATGTTCACGCCGCAGCTCTCCTTCAACTTCGGCTCGTCGCGCGGCTGGAGCTACCTCAGCGCCGGCGTCGGGCAGATTTCGGTCCAGACGACGACCTCGGCGTTCGCCACCGGCACCGGCAGCACGGCGCCGGTGACGCCGGCGCGCACGCGCGAGACAGCGGCCCTGCAGACGATCAATGTCGGCGGCGGGGCGCGGTGGTTCACCGGCGATCACCTGGCGTTCTCCTTCGACGTCCGGTTTCACAAGGCGGCGGGGCGCACCAAGAACGAGGTGTCGACGACGCCGGTCACACTGGTAACTGCGTCTGCAGGAATCTCGCTGAAATGAAGACAGGTCCGCCTTCGCGCTCCGCGCTTCGGCAAGACAGCCTTCGTTCGCTGGCTGCCTAGCCGAAGCTCGATGGCGAAGCCAGCGAGCGAAGGCTGGAGCGGGAGACGGGGATCGAACCCGCGACATCGAGCTTGGGAAGCTCGCGTTCTACCGCTGAACTACTCCCGCTCGCCCGGTGCTCTGTCATTGTAGCGGATCCCGCACCCCGGTCCCGCACCCCGGATCCCGGATCCCCGATCCCCGATCCCCGATCCTCGATCCCGGACTACTCCCTGATCAGCGCCAGCACCTCGTCCCGTTTGTCGGCCATCAGCGCGGGCGAGGCGGCTTCCAGGTTCAGGCGCAGCAGCGGCTCGGTGTTCGACGGCCGGACGTTGAAGTGCCAGTCCGGATAGTCGATCGAAATTCCGTCGGTCCAGTCGACGGCCGCGTCCGGGTAGCGCGCCTCGATGGCTGAGAGCTTCCGCGGCACATCGGCCATGCTGGCCACCCGGGTATTGATCTCGCCCGAGATGAAGTAGCGCTCCCGGAACGGTTGCAGCAGCGCGTGGAGCGACTGGTTCTTCTTCGACATCAACTCAAGCATCAGCAGCGCCGGGATGAAGCCGTTGTCCGCGTAAGAGAAATCGCGAAAGTAGTAGTGGCCGGTCACTTCGCCGCCAAATATGGCATCTTCCTCGCGCATCCGCTGCTTGATGAAGGCGTGCCCGACGCGGTTGCGCAGCGCACGCCCGCCAAACCGCGCCACGGTGTCGCGGACCGCATGGCTGGCGCGCAGGTCGTAGATGATCGTCGAGCCGGGATATTTCAGCAGGAACGCTTCGGCCAGGAGCGCGGTCACGAAATCGCCGGAGACGAACCCGCCGGTCCCGTCGATGAAGAAGCAGCGATCGGCGTCTCCATCCCACGCGATCCCGATGTCGGCCCGCTGCCGGATCACGGCCTCCGTGATGTCGCGGCGGTTCTCCTCGATGAGCGGGTTGGCCTCGTGATTCGGAAACGTGCCGTCAATCTCGAAGCACAGCGTGGTCACCCGGCACGGCAGCCGCTCGAACAGCGCCGGCGCCACCAGCCCCGCCATGCCGCTGCCGGCGTCGAGGACGACCGCAAAAGGCCGGATGGACGCCGGGTCGATGAACGACAGGACCTTCTCGACGTACGCGCCGACGACGTCGCGCGTCGAGAGTGCTCCGCGCCGGGCGGCGGGGCGGGGCAGTCGATCCTGCAGGATCATGTCGCGGATGTCGCCGATGCCGGCGTCGCCGCTCAGCGCCTGCGCGCCGGCGCGCACCATCTTGATCCCGTTGTACTGCTTCGGGTTGTGCGACGCCGTGATCTGGGCGCCGCCCCCGAGGCCGTCGCGCACCACGGCGAAGTAGAGCATGTCGGTGCCGAGCATGCCGTAATCGATGACGTCGGTGCCCTGCTCGCGCACGCCCTCGATGAAGGCGGCGGTCAGCGCGGGCGAGGACACGCGCATGTCACGCGACACGCCGATGCGCTGCGTCTGGAGGTACGCGGCGAACCCGCGGCCGATCAGGCGCGCGATCTCCTCGTTGATCTCGCCTGGGTGCAGGCCGCGGACGTCGTACGCCTTGAAGATCTCAGGGTTGATCTGCATCACGTCAAGTCACAAGTCACAAGTCACAAGTCACAAGTCACAACGCCGGGCGGCGAACACAATTTGTGCCTTGTGCTTTGGGCATTGTGACTTGTGCTTTGCTCAGGCCCGCGTGTAGTCCGTCAGCGTCGTCTTGTCGCCGAGGACGGCCCCGTTGTCGAGCGTCACGCTGCGCCCGAGGTGGCAGTGACGTCCGACGATGGCGTTGCGGACCGTGGCTTCCTGACTGATGCGGCAATTCGGCCAGAGGATCGCGCCGTCGATCACCGCGCCCTCGTCAATCTGCGTCTGGCGCCCGACCACCGAGTACGGCCCGATCCGGGCGCCCGCCTTGACGAGGACGCCGTCGTCGATGAAGCAGGGCCCCTCGATCGTGGCGCCGTCCTCGATCCGCGCGTCCGGCGAGACCGACGCGCGCGGCGGCGGCAGATGCGCAAACGGCGGCGCCACAAAGCGCCCGTCCATGATGTCGCGGTGCACCTGCGCGTACTTCTCCGGCGTGCCGATGTCGATCCAGTAGCCGTCGTAGACGTAGGCGACGAACGTCTCGCGCCGCTCGACGAGCGACGGGAAATAGCTGCGCTCGATCGACCACGGCACCGCGCTCGGGATGCGGTCGAAGGTGTCCGGCTCGAGCACGTAGATGCCGGCGTTGATGTGGTTCGTCGTGATCTCGTCGGGCCGCGGCTTCTCGAGGAAGCGGCGGACGTTCCCCTCGCCGTCGGTCTCGACGACCCCGTAGGCCATCGGGTGCTCGACCGGCGTCAGCACGATCGTCGCGCGCGCGCGCCGCTCGCGGTGCAGCCGGATGACGGCGGCGAGATCGATCTGCGTGAGCACGTCGCCGTTGAAGACGACGACCGAGTCCGTGAGACTGTCGCCCGCGTACTTGACCGCACCGGCCGTCCCGAGTGGCGCCGGCTCGACAACGTAGCGGATCCGGATGTCGAGCGCCGATCCGTCGCCGAAGATCTCCTCGATCCGCCGCGGCTGGTAGTTGAGGCTGAGGATGATTTCGTCGATCTCGGGCACCTGCTTGAGCAGGTCGATCTGGTAGTGGAGGAACGCTCGGTTGAAGATGGGAACGATCGGCTTGGGCGTATGAATGGTCAGGGGGCGCAACCGGGTACCCTTCCCCCCGGCCAGAAGGATCGCCTTCATGACAATCAACGATCATACCAGCCAAGGGGCGCGGCCCGTCGATATCCCGCGCCCCTCGGCTGGCATGCCAGTATCTTTTGGCGCGCTCCGCGCGCCTAGCCCGTTATGCGGTCGAGGCCAAGCAAGTACAAATTCACATCTGGGGCCGCATAACGGGCTGATAGGGCGGTGGTACAATTGGCCCCCGTTCCGATGAACCTGCCGAACGCGCTGACACTCGTACGCATCGTCCTCGTGCCGCTTCTCGTCGTGGTGCTTCTCACCGAGTTCGAGGGACGGCAGATGGCGGGCGTGCCGAAAGAGCTCGCGGGTGCCGCGATCTTCGCGTTCGCCTCGATGACCGACTGGCTCGACGGCTACCTGGCGCGCCGGCGGCGGCAGGTGACCGCGCTCGGGCAGATGCTCGATCCGATCGCCGACAAGCTGCTGACCTCCGCGGCGTTCATCTCGCTCGTGCAGCTGAACCTCGCGTCCGCCTGGATGGTGGCCATCATCATCGGCCGGGAGTTCGCGGTGACCGCGCTGCGCAGCCTGGCGCACGCCAAAGGGTTCACCCTTCCAGCCTCGTCTCTCGGCAAAGCGAAGATGGCTTCGCAGGTCGTGGCCATCCTGCTGCTGATTCTCGGCGGGGGGCCGCTGCCGCTCGTCGCGCCGGCGGGCTACGCGGCGCTCTGGCTGGTGATGCTGGCGGCGATCGTCTCGGCCGTCGATTACTATGCGCGCTTCCAGCGGCTGCTGACCGCGCGCGTCGTCGATCTCAATGTGGCCCGCGCCCGCCGGGCGAGCTGATCTCTAGCAGGCAGTAGGCAGTAGGCAGTAGGCCGGTAAGCAGTAGGCGTCGGCAGTGGGCGCGAATTGGCTTTACTGCCTACCTACTGCCTACTGCCTACTGCCTACTGTGAACTACTTCCGCAGGGCGACCCAATCCCCGACGATGAACGCGTCGCGTGACAGCGTGACGAGCAGCGTCGACGAGTCCGGCCGCACCTCCACCGCGACCGCCTCGCCGAGCTCGAACAGGAAGTTCCTCGGTTGCTCGTTGTCGCGGCCGTCGTCCGTACGCTCGAGCAACAGCCGCTCCCGCCGCTGGTGATCGCGGTAGACCACGAACTGCGAGCCGACGGCGACGCCGTGGTCGCTCCCGCGGTCGACGACGAAGTAATCGCCGCGGCCGAAAGCGGTGCGGCTGTCGTTGCCGGCCACGACGCGCCCGTAGTTGCCGCGCTGCGGCATCGGCGGGATCGCCGAGGTGGCCGTCAACTGGGGCAGCACGAACGGCTCGAGGTAGTCGTTCAGCTCGATCGAGTCGCACGGGTGCACGATCGTCGCCAGCGACATCCTGCGATCGACGGCGTAGATGCGAATCCACCCGGTGGTGCGGATCGTCGCCGGGTTGTCGCGGCTGATGGCCCGCCGCTCGAGCGGCACCGCGCGCCGCGTGTAGTACTCCTGGCCGACGTCGATCCCGTTGTCGGTGCCCGCGTTGATCGTGACGAGATCGCCGGGCGCAAAATTCCGGCGGATGTCCGAATCCTGGGCGCCGGTGACCCGGATTGGCGTCGGCGGCGGCTCGACGGCGAGCCCGGGCGCGCAGGCGAGCGAGATCACCTCGGGCGGCAGGTTGACGGGCGCGGGCGCCGGAGCGCGCTGGGCCGCGGGCGAGCCGCTCCCGACGCCCGCCGCCAGCAGGAGAGCGACGAGGAAGCGTCGTGTCATAAGTTATTGAATTTTCAGCTGTTGCAGCCGTTCCCGGGCGTCGTCCAGGTACTCGCTCCGGTCGAACTCGGCGAGCAGCCGTTCGAGGTACGGGATGGCCTCGGCTTTCTTATCGGACCGGGCGAGCGACTCCGCCAGATAGAAGTAGACGGCATCGCGGGCGGTGTAGGCAGGGTCGTCCTTGAGGACCTCCTGGAAGCGGCTGATGGCGCCCGGGTCCCAGCGGAGCCGGTAGTAGGTCAGGCCCACGCGGTAGGTATGCTCGCTCAACCGATCCCGCGCAGTCCGCCACTTCTCCTTGACCTCGGGCATGAGCGCACTGTTCGGGAACTTCTGGAAGAAGGCGTCGAACTCGACGAGCGCCGCCTTGGTCTCGGTCTGATCGCGGTCCGCCGCGCGCATCTGCTGGAAGTGGCTCATCGCGATCTTGTACTGCGCGTAGTCGGCGCGGGGGTTCGTCGGATAGAACTGCAGGAACTCCCGGAACTCGTTGGCCGCCGAGACGAGCGACTCCGACGTGTTTTCCCCCAGGTAGGCGTCGCCCATGCCGAGCTTCGCGTCGGGCCGGACAGGGCTCTGCGGGTAGCCGTCGACGATCTGCTGGAAGTAGGTGCGCGCGTTCGCCCACTCGCGTTCCTTGAGCGCTTCGGTGCCGCGCTCGAACAGGAAGCGGTCGGGCTGCGCGGTGCCCGCCGGCGGCGTCTACTGCCGCGCTCCGCACGCCGCGGCCGTGAGCGCGAGGGCGAGACACAAGACTCCCAACACCCAACTTCCAACGCCCAAACCCACAGTCGGCCTTGGGAAGTGGAAGTCGGAGCTCGGGAGTTGAGTGCGATGCTCAGTCATGTCCTGCCGTCATCCACTCGTACTGCGCGCGGAGACCCTGTTCGAGCGTCACGGTCGGCGCAAATCCGAGATCCGCGCGTGCCCGGGTGGTGTCCGCGTACGTGTCGCGCATGTCGCCGCGCTGCGGCTCGAGGCGCTCGACCCGGAGTGGACGTCCGGTGACCTGCCGGATGAGCTCGAAGACATGGAGCAGCTGCACCCGCGAGCCTCCACCGATATTGTAGACACCCCCGGGTTTGCCACGCATCGCCGCGGCAATCGTGGCCGTCACGGCGTCGGCGACGAACGTGAAGTCGCGGGTCTGCCGGCCGTCGCCGAACATCGGCACGGCGCGATCCTGCGTCACGGCCGAGAAGAAGCGGGCGAACCCCATGTCGGGACGCTGGCGCGGGCCGTACACCGTGAAGTACCGCAGTGAGACGGTCGGCACGCTGTGGCTCACGTGGTACAGGTAGCAGAGCTGTTCTGCCGCGAGCTTCGTCACCCCGTACGGCGACACCGGCTGCGGCCGGACGTCCTCGCGCATCGGCAGGGGCACCTCGTCGCCGTACACCGATGAGCTCGACGCGTAGACGACACGCTCGACCGGCTTGCCGATGCACGCCTCGAGGAGCAGCTGCGTGGCCTCCACGTTGTTGACCGTATAGACGCGGAAGTCGCGTCCCCAGCTGTTGCGCACCCCCGGCTGGGCGGCCAGATGAAAGACGTGCGTCACGTCGTCGAGGAGCGCGGGCAGATCCGCCTCCGCCAGCGGCCGCTCGATCAGCGAGAACCGCGGCGCCTGGCGGAGCCGCTGCAGGTTGCGCTCCTTGAGCGGCCGGGCGTAGTTGTCCGTGAAGCAGTCGATGCCGACCACGGTGACGCCGGCGTCGACCAGACGTTCCGCAAGGTGCGATCCGATGAACCCGGCCGCGCCGGTGACGAGCGCCTTCATGCCACCCCGCGACTCCCGCTCTGGGTGCCCTGAGCCACGTCGAAGGGCAGCATATCGCGGACGCGCGGCGGCAGACGGCGCGGTTTTCCGGCGGTATCCACCGCGGCGTGCACCGTGTACCCGACCGCAGAGAGCGTGCCGTCGGCGGCGCGCGTGACGCGGTTATCGAACCGGATCCGAACCGGCGTCAACCGCGCCGCCTGCGTCGCGATTTCCACCTCATCGTCGTAGCGCGCCGGCTGGCGATACTCGCAGTGGGCCTCGATCACCGGCAGCGTGAGGCCCTCGCGCTCCATCTCGCGGTAGCTCCAGCCGGTGGCGCGCAGCCATTCGGTGCGTCCCACTTCGAACCAGCCAAGGGCTTCGCCCTTGATATCCCGTACTCGTGAGGGAGAAGATGCAAGCCCTTGGCTGGTTGGCCAGTATCTGCTTGGCGCGCTTCGCGCGCCTAGGACCGCTATACGGCTTGTCACAGCGGGTACAAAATT
>JACPTI010000082.1 GCA_016192845.1 Acidobacteriota bacterium | reverse complement strand
GATGCCGCTGACGACGAGCACCCGCATCAACACCTCCGATGGCTCTTGTCTCGCCGCAGCGGCTGCCGTTACGCCATGAGGCCTGCGTTCTGTGGCACAACTCACAGGCGCCGTTCGAGTCTGGGTTCTTCCGTTGACACGAGGCGCACCAGATGCTGCGGCGGCAGCTCGAACATCGATCGGGGAGTCCGGCACACGCGATGCCAGCGCGGCGCACGGCGAGAAGGCGGGACAGTACGCTGCGGCCTAGCTCTCAGGCGCTCGATGAGCGCATCCGTGGTCAGAGGCCCCAGGGGACCATGCGACCCATCCAGACGACGCCGATCCAGAGCGTGAGTGACGTGCCCGCGATGAACTTGGCGAGACCCGGCGCGTCCTCGCCAGGTCCCAGGGCGTAGACCACGCGCTGCATGCCACTCGCATAGAAGAACAGGAGATTCAGCCCGGCGAGACCAATGAAGATCAGCTTCAACTGGAGATAGACGTCCGTCATCAGGACGTTATAGGGGTCGGCATCGTACAGATTGGCCTTGAGGCCCGTGACGAATCCCAGGCCGGTCACGACCGCCAGCACGAATCCCAGCACGGCCCAGGGAAGGAGCTCCGCCAGGGGTGCGACCGGCACCCGCTTCGCCATGCCCAGGATGCGCAGATCGAACATGCCCACTATGCCGACCAGGAGGGCCAGCCCGATGAAGTGGAAGGTTTCAAACAGCGCCCACGAACCGGTCGTCTGCAGGAAGAAGTTCTCCACCGACGGCCACCTCATCCAGTACGCAAGCACCTCCCCCATGGCGTAACCTTCCTTTCAGCAATCAGTCACCAGTTTCCGGCGACGGCGCATCACCCACGTTGCCGCACCGGTTTGGTCCAGCCGAGCGTCCGAACGGCGATGAACCCGCCGGCCCAGACGACGGCGATCACGATCGTCGTAATGACGAACACGCGCACGGCGGCCCAGCGCACGAACGGCGCGTACTCGTATCCCAGGAGGCGGCCGGTCAAGATGGCCGCCGTCCACAGCCCGAGCGACGTGCCGGCCAACATCTTCGCCCTGGCCGAGGGTTGTCGCACATCGGAACCGGACCGGAATACCTCACGGTGGGTCGCCCGCAAGTTCACGATTGCGAGGGCGATGAATCCGAGTTTGATGTAAAAGACAGGATCCGTCAGGCGTATGACGGCGAAGCCGGGAACCAGTATCACGCCTGTCACGGCATTCAGCCAGAAGCCGACCCACATGAGGCGGAAGAACGGCTCCATCGGCGCCAGAGGCAGGCTGGGTGCAACGCCGAGGATGCGCAGATCGATCGCCGACTTCGGGCCGACGAGCAACGCGAGGCCCACGGTGTGCATCGCGAGGAAAAACGTGTACGGAAACAGCGAGTACAGGTAGTCCGCCTCCTGCATCCAGGTCGCGAATCCGGTGTTCTCGAGCCACACCAAGAAATCCATGGTCCCATCCTGTTCCGCGTCGCTCGCGACGCGGCCTTGATATCGCCCCCGACGACCATCGCGCTCGATCGGCCCGAGCGAATCAGCGTTTCAGCGCGTACCTGCCCCAGGGTTCGTCCGGACTGGCGCCCTGGCCGTCCCAATCGTCCACCTTGCCGTTCGCCTGCCAGAGGAACCCCAGCAGACACCCGCGGGAGCCGTCCCTCAGCCGATGACACCGCACCTTGACGATGTCGCCCGGCTTCACTTCGCCTGGCTGCACGCCGGAGCGCTGGAGATGGCTGCGAAAGGTGGCTTCGAGCGCCCACAGCCCCTGGCCCGCGACGTCGATGTAGACCCAGGAATGAGGGTTCATCAGGTGAATCTCGGTCACCTTGCCTTCCAAATCGAGGAATTCCGTTTGGTACGCACCGTGGGAGTGGTGCGCTGAAGCTGGCACGACCACCGCCACTGCCAGCGTGGCGGCGATACCCAGAAGCTTGAATCGCATGGCGTATTCTCCTCAGCTCGGAACGGGCGGTTTCAGTGCGACATCGCGCCGCGATCAGTCGTCATCGGCTGAGCGGCGGCACCGGACAGATGTTGCAGTAGAGATCCCGGTAGCGAATGTGGTTCCCTTTGGCGTCGAGGAATCTCACCGACAGTTGAAAGTGCACGGGAGGAGGGAGCTCCCCGGGTCGCGTGCCCTCGAAGATGTACAGGCGGTCCTCATGCATGAGGATCGAGGCGAACGTGCGGGAGCCGTCCGCATTGGCAAGCTGGAGCTGATGCCCCAGGACCAGGTCCGAGAAGAAAAGGTTGTAGTGGGTCGTCGTGACGCCCGGCCTCTGGAACAGCCGGAAGGTCGCATATACGAGCGCGCCCGCTCGATCCATCTTCCAGTTCCCTGCTCCCGATCCCCCCTCACCGCCGCCTTCACACGTCTGGGCGCCTGCCGGGCAGTTGGCGGCCTTTTCGGTGAGGATGCGTCGGATGTCACGGTAATCGACCACCGTGACGGAGTAGCGGCTCCGGCCCTCCTCGGCTCGATAGATGCGCGCCGGCAGCGTGGCGCCGAATTCCGACATGTAGGTGGTCGCCTCCACCTTCGGTTCGCCGGGGAGATTGACACCGAAGAAATCTTCCCGGCTCTCGTACTCGACCCAGTCCTGCGCGACGGCAGTCCCTGAGAACACCAGCGTCAACGCCGCCGCCATCACCCGAATCAGACGCATACAAATCCCCTCGCGACTCGTGCCGTGCCGGTAGCAAAGAAAGGACCGGCGGCGCAACGCCTGCGCGGCGCGCATTTTCGTGAACAAAACACCCATCCTCATGGGGTCTCAATGGGCGGGGAAAATTTCGCGGAAAATCTGATGCGAACTTCCTCGCGCCGGACGCCTATTTTTTCGCGCCCTCTCGGCCCGATCAGGCCCAGTTGGTCCGCTCGACAAACGTCCGGGGCTCGAGCGGCCGACCGGCCGGGAAGGCGGCAGCCTCGCGCTCGGCCGCCCACGCCAGCAGCCGCCCGAGCGCGGCGCCCGACAGGCGCGACCGCGCGCCGAACTCCCGCCCCATCTCTTCGCGCAGCTCGCGGATGCGGTCGCTGACGGCCCTGTTGGTCGACTGCAGACAGCGCTCCATCGCCCATAGCGCCGCCATGTAGGAGCCGCGGAGCTGGCGCGCCGCGCGCTCCACCCGCGCACGGACGCGCGGATCCGCGTCCGCGCCGTAGCGGCGATACCGATCGAACATCGTGCGCATCAGACGGTACAGGCTCGGCCCGTTCCGCTCGTAATCGGCCCTGAACGCCGCGTCGAGCAGCACCTTCGACTGCTCGCGCGAGATGGCCGGATGCCGGAAGTTGAACTGGTACTGCCCGTGGATGTCCGCCGGATCGATCCCCTCGAGCAGCCGCCCTTCGGCCGCAACCTGCCGGTGCAGCGGGGTTCCCGGCATCGGGGTGTAGAGCATGAACTGGTGGAAGACGGTATCGTGCGCGATCGCGCGGTCGAGATCGTCCCAGATGTTGTCCGGCGTGTGGTGCTCCATGCCCACGATCGTCGATCCGTGCACGCAGATGCCGTGCCCCTGCAGCTCGCGCGTGAGCGCCAGCGTATCGGCGCCGGCGAGCTTCACGTAGCTCGTCCGGGACGATTCGAGGCCCAGCCACACCCACTCGACGCCGAGCTCCACGAGCTGGCGGATGTCGTACTGCCGGACGGCGTTGGCCGACGAGAACACGTACATCGACCACGGCTTCCCGTGCTCCTGCATGCAGGCCAGGAGCTCGAGGGCGCGCCGTTTGTGCAGCAGGAAGTTCTCGTCCATCATGAAGAAGGAGCGCGTGGCGAGCCGGCGCTCCGCGTCGCACATCACGCGGAAGAGCTCGTCGCCGCGATCGTAGAAGTTCACGAATTTCCCCTTGCCGCCGAAGAAGGCCGACGTCGTGCAGAAGTTGCAGCCCATCGGGCAGCCGACGGAGGGAACGATCGTGGCGGATCGGCTCCGCCGGTTCTCGTTGACCGGCACGCCCATCACGCGGAAGCCGAATGAGGAGGGGATCAGCGGGTGCCGAATCGGCGCCTCGGGATCTTCGCCGAGGAACGCGCGCAGCCAGCGGACGCCTTCGCCCCGCACGATGTGATCGGCATCGATCAGGCGCTCGATCCCCGGGATCGAGGTCACATGCCCTCCGACGACGATCGTCGAGTGCGGTGAGTGAAGGCGCACGAGGCGGCACATCTCGCGCACTTTTCCCACGTTCACGACGATCGACGAGATCCCGACCATGTCGTACTCGCACGTGCGGAGCTCGCGGATGAACCGCTCGCGCGTCGGAAAGTCCAGCAGGGTGCAGGGGGTCGAGATGTTCTCGCGGAGGAACATCAGGCTCCACGTCCGGTGGAACATGCGCAGGGAGAACGGCCCCTGCTCTCGCGTCACCTGGTTGTGGTACAGCTCTACGGGATTGATCGCGCGCGACCCGAATTCATCGTCGACGGCGAACGGCTTGAACACCGACGTGAGGAGGATCCGGCGTGGAGGGACCGACATGCCGGCATTGTAGTCACGCGACGGCGTGGATCGACGCCGTTACAGAACTCTTACAAACCGCCAAATTGTCGCCGGTGAATTATTTCGCGGCCGTGGCCGACAACGTGAACCGCGATCTGATTGCGGGCACCTACCGCTGTGGGTAGCCCTGGGCCACCGCCTCCGGCCCGCCTTGCACGAACAGCGGCTTGTCCGGCGCGTCCGCCTTCGCAATCCGCGCCAGTGACCCCCGGCTGTCCACCACCTTCCCGCCATACCCCTCGAAGACCACGCGGTCGCCCGGCCGCAGACTGTCCCGCGTCCAGCCTTGTCGCTGCACGGTGTTGGGGCTCGTCAGCTCCATGTTCCACGTCGTCACTTTTCCGCTCGCGTCCGTGACATCGATGTAGACGCGCATGTGCGGATTCGTCCACGTCACCTGCTTGATGACGCCTTCCAGCTTCACCTTTTTGTTTGCGTCGTATTCAGCCGCGAACGAGTGGTGCGCGACCGCCACCCCGGCTCCACAGATCAGAATCAGCCCGCCCACCACGACGCCAAGTGTCCTTGCCATAGCCAGACCCCCAAACGATTGGTGCGTCAACACCGACGCCGTCACCACTACTGCCCTCTACCGCGGCGCGTCCGGCGCATTCGGGTCGCTGCCCACGCCCGCAAACAGCGCCCGCCCGTCGGCAGTGACGACCGAGCGCGGGTTGCCGCGGGTCTTGACGATCTTGCCTGGATATCCCTCGACGGTGACCTTGTCGCCCACCTTCAGCGTTCGACTCGTCCAGCCATTCCGCACCAGGGCGCTCGGACTCGCCAGTTCCATGTTCCACGTGGTCACCGTCCCATCCGGTTCCCGAACGTCCACGTAGAAGCGCGCATGTGGGTTCGTCCACTCCACCTTCGAGACGACCCCCGTGACATTGAACGTCGCAGAGCCGTCGTACTCGGCGGCAAAGCTATGGTGCCCAGCGAGCACTCCCTGGGCGTACAACAAACAGAGCCCCGCCACGAGCAACCCGAGCTTCGTCATCGACACACCTCCCGCAGCGTGCACCCCACGGACGTGATCGTCGTGATGGGACCGGCCATGTGTAATTTGTGAGGGCCTTCACGATGCAAGGCTCGTTCCGACGATCCGGTTCGGCCTTCGAATCCAAGGAGGCACCAGTGGCAGGGAGTGTGGACGGCAGCGTGATGCGGTGCCCGGTCAGACAGGAAATAATTCGCAGCGACGGCGGAAAAATCTATCGAGGTGACGCGGGTCACGGTTTTGGCGATTCCCCCTTGACTCTGGAGTCCGCTCCAGGATGCACACTGCAGTCGTGGACAGAAAACCGCGGTGCGACGCCGCCTTGCGCTTGGGGGGCGAAGGACGCCTTGTCTGCCCGAAAAGCCGAACGCCGGGCAAGCCGGTCGTCTATTTCGCCTATTTCGCCGGCGTCGACCAAGCCTACGTCACCAGGAGGTCGTGATGCGGTGGACATGGCGGCAGGCCGGGATCGCGGCGGTGGCGGTGGCGGGACTCGCGGCCGGAGGCGCGATTGTGTCGAGCACGTCCAATCCAATCGCCGCCGAGGCGACGTCGGCCCGCTCCACGTCCCTGCTTCGCATCGACGGCATGACCTGCGCCGGCTGCGCCATTGCCGTGAAAATGGCGGCCGGCAAGGTGGAGGGGGTCACCAGCGTCGAGATCAGCCCCGAGGACAAACAGGCGCTCGTCACCTTCGATCCGGCACGGACGACGCCGTCGGCCATCGCCAGGGCGATCCACGAGGGCACCGGCTTCGCCGCTGAACCGGTGTCGCCGCTCCGGGATTAGCGGGCGGAGGCAGTAAGCTTACCGGTATGCGCTCCGCGGCGGGCAGCAAGACGTACCACATCGGCGAGCTGGCGGCGCGCAGCGGCCTCACGCCCGACACGCTCCGGTACTACGAGCGCCTCGGGCTGCTGCCGAAGCCGCATCGGACCGGCGGCGGGTTCCGCGTGTACTCGGCGGAGACCGTCGAGTGGCTGCGATTCATCAAACAAGCACAGACGCTCGGCTTCACACTGCGTGAGGTTCGCGATCTGCTCGGGTTTCCCGGCGCCGCGGGTGTGACCCGGTGCCGCCGTGTGCGCGACATGCTGCGCGGCAAACTGGCCGAGCTGGAGACCCGGCTTGCGGAGCTGCAGGCCTTTCAGCGCACGCTCTGCGGGTATCTCCAGGACTGCGAGCGCACGCTGCAGGAATCCGAGCGCGGCGGCGGCGACCCTCGCTGCCCCGTCGTCGACACACTGAAGACGGAGCGGCGATGATGTCTACCGCGCCACCCAGGGCGTTCCCTTCCGGGCCGCCTCCAGCGCGCTGCCGCGCAGCCCGTTCTGGTCGGCGACCACTTCGGCCACGATGCCCGACGGACCCTTCGTGTAGGAGACGAAGGTCCCTCCGTGCGAGTCGCCCTGGTTCGGCATCGGAATGCGCGCCTTCACCTGATAGGTTTTCGCGTCGAGCACCACGATCTCGTGCGACGCGTTGCACGTCGCCCACATCTCGGTGCCGTCCGGCGACGCGAGCACATGGTCGTTGGTCACGCACCTGGTGTCGATCGTGTGCTTCACCTGATTGGTGGCCGCATCGATCACCGTGATCGTGGTCTTCCGCTCGGCGGGGGGCGTGCCTTCGCCCTTGTCCGCCACCCAGAGCTCCCGCTCGTCGACGCTGATCGCCATGCCGTACGGGCCGGGCCCGGTGCGCGCCTCGCCGACAACCCGGTCGAACTGGCCCGGCGCGTTTCCCCGCTCGATCTTCAGCACCTTCGCGTCACCGGCGTGCGTCGTCCACGCATACCGGCCGTCGCGGCTGAAGACGGTCCAGATCGGATAGGCGCCCATCGGGATGTTCTGCACCACCCGCCACGTCTGCATGTCGATCTTGGCGAGCCAGCCCTTCAACTCGTGGGCGAGCCGGAACTCCGGGCCGGGCATCGAGTAGTACAGGTATCTGCCGTCCGGTGCCGTGAAGCCCGCGTAAGGTGTTCCACGGAGATCGCCCGGCGTCATTCCGCCGATCACCCGGTTGTTGTCCAGGGGATCCATGACGTAGAAGCCGGTGCCGTGCTGCGCGGCCATCTGTCCCTGACCGAGCCAGTTGAAGTCCTCGACCAGCACACGGCGGCGCCCCATCCAGTCCTCGAAGTTCTTGATGTGATGCGGCCGCTGCGCGGGCGAGGTGACGATCTGATGGATCTTCAGGCTGCGCCCGTCGAGGATCAGCAGGCTGCCGGGATTGGACGCCGTCATCGGCGCCATTCCCGGCAGGTAGACATACCGGCCGTCCGGAGAGACGCCGATGCCATGGCTCGTCCACTTCTCGCTCCAGGCGGGCTCCAGATCCGAGACGGCGATCGGCTTCTTCGTCTTCGCGTCGATGACGACGACGGAGTTCTTGGGGTTCTTGGCGCCGTAGGAGGTGCCGACGTTCGTGAAGAAGAGGAGGTCGCCGGCCGCCACCGGGTACGCGGGCGGCCCGGCGGCGTTCCGGCTCTCGACCAGTCGCAGCCCCATGCGCCGGGCCGCATCCGTCGTCCAGTTGTCCTGCTGCGCGTGTGCAAAGGATGCGACGCCCGCGCACAGCAGCACCCCGATTGCCAAGTACCTGTGCCTCATAGCCGCTCCTCGGTTTCTCTGGTCCGGCTAAAGCCGGACACTACGTACTCAGACGCGCCACGGAGACGCACAGGCTCCGTGGCGCGGATCGATCAGAAGTCCAGGTGCGCGCCGATCTTCATCAGGCGCCCGCCCATGACCTGCACCGCATTCAGCCAGGCGGCGCCGTAACGGTCGGTGCTGCGGAGCACGTCGCCGGCGTTGAAGATGTTGTACACGTCGAGATTCACCCGCAGCCTCGTTCGCCCCGCGCGCAGGTTCCGCGTGAACCGCAGGTCGATCTGGTGCAGCCGATCCTCGTACTGCGCCCCGACCGGCGTCATCTCGACAACGACGTTCGCGTTG
>JACPTI010000081.1 GCA_016192845.1 Acidobacteriota bacterium | reverse complement strand
TCCCGTACTCGTGAGGGAGAAGATGCAAGCCCTTGGCTGGTTGGCCAGCATCTGCTTGGCGCGCTTCGCGCGCCTAGGACCGCTATACGGCTTGTCACAGCGGGTACAAAATTCTCGTTTGGAGCCGTATAGCGGTCCAATGCGTAGCGCCACACACCAAACTGCCCGTCCGCATTCACCGCGTTCACCCAGCGCTCCGACGCGGCCGCCTTGACGTCTGCCAGCTCGAGCAGCCGCAGAAGGCCAGCCACCCCGAAGGCACTGACATCTCGGCGCTCGAGCACGTGCTCGCAGGCGCGAAGACGATGCCGCCGGAGCGCGGGATCTTCCTGCCGGACACATGGCGCCTGCCGCTGGCGATCTGTGATTTCACGTCCGAGCTGTTCTACGAACGCCGGCTGCGGCCCGCCACCGGCATGGAGCGGCAGCGGCTGTCCGGGACCGCCGGCTTCGACGGGGCCGGTCTCTGGTGCGTCGAGGTCGAGCATGACGGCAACCAGAACTGGTCGGCCGAAGAGGTCGAGACGGTGTCGGAGATCATTCGGAGGCTGCTTCGTCCAGGCGCCACGTGGACGCACTACCAGCATGGACCGCGGCCGCTCTCGGCCACCGACGTCGTCGTGGTGGCGCCGTACAACGCACACGTCAACCGGCTCCATGAGGCGCTCAACGCGTCCGGCGTGGAGATCGGCACCGTCGACAGGTTCCAGGGACAGGACAGAGCTGTTGTCATCTACTCGATAGCAGCCTCCTCGGCGGAGGATGCTCCTCGCGGGATGGAGTTTCTCTACCGACCCAATCGGCTGAACGTGGCGACCTCCAGGGCCCGGTGCGCAGCCATTCTGGTCGCCTCACGTCGGCTCTTCGAGCCTGAATGCCGCACCCCACACCAGATGCGGCTGGCCAACGCGCTCTGCCGGTTCCGCGAGCTCTGCCGGCCACTCGACCCTGTGGTCCTCCTGGAATTAACCTCAGGTTAAACAGGTTGGGCGGCCGTACGTGAGTTCGCGTCCCGAGCCGCTCAACCCGATCGAAGCCTACGAAGCCATTCAAACGGTTGCCGGATGAGATCGTCGAGCGCTGTGATTGCCCTCGCTGTCTCAGTGACTCGGTGGTTCGTTAGCGGCGCCGTAAATCCCGTTGAAGAGAAACCTGAACGTCCCGTGCGACTGGGCGCGAAACGTGATCTCGGGCCCGTACAACACGACCCGGCCTCGACCGAGCGGCGCGTCGACGATGGCGGCGGTGCCCTCGAGGTGCGATTGCCCCCAGGCCCACCCGCTTCGGAGCGGCGCGTCGCCGTCGAACCAGGCAACCGCCCGCACGCCGCGCGCGGCCGCGCCGGGTTCCAAGCGGAACACGGGGCTGTTGTCGAAGAAGACATCCACGTCGCTGTCGGCGCCGTACGCGAGCGGCGCCGCCGGGTCGACGGCGGCGCGCAGCACCGAGCCGGGCACGAAGTATTCCTCGCGCGGCAGGTGCTCGAGCGGCCTCGACACCGGCAGCCCCAGATGGCGCGCGACGGCCGTTGCACCACCGATCGCGAGCAGCGTGCCGCCGGTTTCGACGAACGCCGCGAGCGCGGGGACGGTCTTCGCCACGGTAATCTCGCCGATCCGGCTGCGATACTCGGCGGGCACTGCATCGGCATGGGGCACCGACGGCATGTGCCGCCGGTACGTCGGAACCGCTTCGCTCGGGAGAATCAGCACGTCGTAGCGGGCCGCCAGGTTGCCGGCGTCGAGCGCCGGCGGGTAGACCACCTCGAACGGAAACTCGAAGCGCTCGAGAATCCAGCGGATCCACCCGCTCGTGGTCCAGCCGCCGTACTGATCGACCAGGCCGAGGCGGACCGGCCGGAGCGCAACCCGAGCGCCGGCTGGAGCCGTCGTCACGCCCGTAGACGTCAGCCCCAGCTCTTCCGCCGCCGCAGCCACGATGGCGCGGCTGGCCGGCGTGGCGTCCACGTAGAGGCCGTCCCGCCGCCAGGACACACGCTCACCCGCCTTCAGCAGGCGATTGACGGCGATGACCGCGTCGTTCTGGTGAGCGCTGAGGAGGTATCCGGCGGCATCCGGCAGCCCCGTCACGGCACCGGCTGGAGGCGCCGCCTCGCCGACCATCCGCTCGAACGGCCCGTCGAAATCGTCCAGAATGCGATCGAACCGGACGCCCATCTGGAACGCCAGCGTCCAGCCGGCGCTGTCGTAGGGCGGCCGCAGCGCGCCTCCTTCCTCCAGAACGTCGTCCGGGTAGTCCTGCGGCTCGAACATGTCGAGCACGTGCGGGCGGAAGGCCTGCGCCGTCCGCACGACGTAGGAGCCGGCGGGATACGTCCGCACGTTGATCTGAAATGCCGCCGTCGCCCGGAGCACATCCACGCCGGTCCGGATGAGGGCGTTGACGAACTTGGTCGCCGTCAGAAAATCGGGCTGGTCGGACGGCATGACGTACGCGCGCGGGTCGCGCAGCCGCGGGTCCGGCACCGGATCCACGGGCCGATGCGGCAGCGCCGTCCAGGAGTCGCGGCTGCCGCGCTCGATCGAGTTCCGTCCCATCCGGTAGACGTTGTAAAGCCACATCTCGCGGTGCCGCGACGCGAGGTCGAGCACCGCGCGATTGGCGGTCACGGAGTACTCCACCGCCCGCCGGAACCGCACGCCGCCGGGTGTCGGGCTTCCGCCGGTTTCGGTGAGCAGCCCGATCTGATTGTGAAAGTAGGCGCTCGTCCTGAGCCCGCCGTTCCACCAGGTGGAATACGACGAGCCGCTCCCCGCCAGCACGCCGTCCTTCCCTTCCGCCGCGAACCGGCCGTGCATGGCGGCGCCGGCCAGCGTGATGCCGGTCTGAACGAGCGGATCGAACAGGTAGTTCGACGGCTCCCGGTACGGCGGCACGTACATCACCGCGCCCGGGACATCCGCCTGGTGGTGGTTGTAGACGATCTGCGGCACCCATTCCCGGTACAGAATGCGGCTCATGTTGATCGTCTCGGCCTGCGTCGCCATGTAGAAGTCGCGGTTGTTGTCGTGCCCGGCGTACTTCTGGTGCAGGCGCGGCAGCCCGGCGAGCGACCTGTCGCGCGGGTTCGCTTCGCGCATGTACCAGCCGGCGACCAGCTCGTGGCCGTCGGGGTTGGCGTGTACGGCGAGCACGATGACGTCGCGGAGGATACGCTCGGTTTCGTCGTCGCTGCGGCTCACCAGTTGATACACCGTCTCGACGAGCTGCTGCGCCGACAGCACTTCGTTCCCGTGCAGCCCGCCATCGATCCAGACGACGGCCTTCCCTTCGGCGGCAAGCGCACGCGCCTGGTCGTCCGTGACGCCTTCCGCCCGCGCCAGCCGCCGTGAGATCTCCTTGAACCGCTCGAGCCTGGCGAAGTGCTCGGGCGCGGTGATGACGGCCATCCACTGCGTCCGCCCCTCTTCCGTGCGGCCGATATCGACGAGCATCATGCGGTCCGACTCGCGGTCGAGCCGCTTCCAGTACGCCTCCATCTGCGTGTAGGTGGCGAGAAAGTGGTCGTCGCCGATACGCGCGCCGAAGTGCTCCTCCGGCGTCGTCACGGGCCGCGTGCCCGCCTGCGCGGAGGCGAGCACGACGAGCGCCGACACGAGGACCAGCGCGCGCGCTCTCGTCAGCATCAAGCTCGTATCATATCGACAACGGTGAAAGTCGCCACCTGGAACGTCAACGGTATCCGCGCGCGCCAGTCCGAGCTGCAGCAGTTCATCGAACGCGAGCAGCCCGACGTCCTCTGCCTGCAGGAGATCAAGGCGTCGATCGATCAGCTGCCGGTGTGGCTCTGCGAGCTGGAGGGCTACTGGTGCTACTGGCATGGCGGGAAGGGCTATTCCGGCGTCGGCTTGCACGTCAGGAGGACGAGCCATCCCGAGCGGCCGGCGTTTCACCATCCCGAGTTCGACTACGAGCACCGCATCGTGACGGTGCGGCTGCCGCAGGCGACGGTCGCCTCGATCTACGTGCCGAACGGCGGCAGGGACTTTCCCGCGAAGATGCGGTTCCTGGAGGCGCTCGACGCCTACGCCGCGGAGTTCCAGGCCGCGGGGCTGCCGCTCGTCCTCTGTGGCGACATGAACGTCGCGCGCACCGACATGGACGTCCACCCGAAGGAGCGCAGGCCGCGCGCGGTCGGCCAGCTGCCGGAGGAGCGCGCGCTCATCGAACGGATTCTCAGCCGCTCGCTCGTCGACGTGCACCGGCAGCTCGACCCGAGCAACACCGAGCTCTTCACCTGGTGGGCGCCGTGGCGCAACCTGAAGCAGCGGAACATCGGCTGGCGGCTCGACTACGTCTTCGCGTCGCAGCCGATCGCCGGGCGCGCGGTCTCATGCACGGTCCAGCGGGAGTTCGGGACCAGCGACCATGGCCCCGTCATAGCCATTTTTGATTTGTGATTGGTGATTTGTGATATCGCACATACTTCGTGCCCACGCCGCCGCCAGATCCTCGCCGACCGCGAGGTGATTGAGGAGGAAGTCGGCCCGGCGGAACGCCTCGCCGAGGAGCGCCGCGGGCGCGTCGTCGCGCGTGCTGCGAGCCGAGATTAGGTGATGTCGGTTGAAGAGGCCTGTTTCTGCCTCTTTAAGGCCTCAATCATTGCCCGCTTCTGCTGCGCCAGTGTTTCGACTTCCGTGCTTCATTATCATCTCGGCGACTTCGCGGTGTTGGTCATCCGCTCGGTGAGGAGCCGCCTCAGGTATGTCGTTTGGTAGCCAGCCGACCAAACGTTCGACCGCATCTGCAAGTTCACCCTGAACGGCCGGGCTGAGACCAGGAGGGTGCGCCATTTCCCACACGACGCGCTTGAATTCGTCATGGAGCAGAAACGCCCACGTGACGGCGTGCTCGCCCTCTCGAAGGAATGCTAGCAACCGCTCATTGATCAGGTCTGGTTGGTAGTGATAGACACCGTTTCGAAAGCGGCGTAGCAGCTGGACGTTCTGCTCGAACGCTGGGTCGGTCAGAAGTTCGTCCACGGTCTGGTCTGACAAGGGACACGCCCGCCACCCCTCGACGGCTACCCACAACGCGGCGTAGAACTGCAGCATGAGCACCGTACCAACGCCGACCGGGGATTCCCGCTCGGCACGATCATGTGCGTCGTACTGCCGACATTCAACATCGGCCCAGAACACGTAACGCGCCCACGCGTATATTCGTTGCGCATCGTCCTCGTTTGAACGAATGTATCGGCTGGAGCGGCATCGTCCTACTTGGGCACCCTCACTGCAAATGAGCCGCGCCGGAACAGCTCAGCGGCGCGTTGGCTCTATTTACTCGTCAGGCATCCGCTTGCCAATCCTTGACAAGCGCGCTCTGCCAGGGTGATTCGGGCCAACCGGGTTTGCCGCGAGCCTTATGAACTCGGTCGAGGAACGCTATCGCCTCGTCTGCCGAGAATCCGATCTCGCGAAGTGCGCAGCCAAGCACCGTTCCGCTTCGGCCTCGTCCGCCAACGCAATGAACCACGACACCGTCTCCGGACTTCCAAGCCGCCACCGTAGCGGAGACCGCACTCTTGATCTTCGCCTTCTCGACGGTCTCGTCGGTAGGCGGACCGCCGCCAACGAGATCTTGGAGGTGGTCAGCGTAGATTATCGTTAGCGGCGCTGAGTCGTACGACCCTGGATGGAGAGAGACGACTTTAGAAAATCCTGCCGCCTTGAGACTTGACCAAGGGAATCCCGTTCGCGGGTACTTCATGCCAGCAAGAGGCCACGGAGACGACAGGACCCAGTACAGCTCCTTCGGCACATCGAGTCCGGCAATCGCCTTGCCTTCGCTTGGCTCAATGAGCTTCACGATGTTCTGATGCCATATCAACGTTTCCGCTCAGGCACCGCCCGAGAACCGCGCAAGCAACCGATTGCCTCAGCGCGTAGTTAGAGCGCATTGGCCACCGCAGCAAGATGTACGGCTTCAATGTGCCAACCACCTTTGCGTATCTTCGTGCGCGCGCGTTGGCACATGGCTGGTGATGCCGTGAAGTAGAACCGCTGACCGGCCATGCTGGACAGCTTCTGCAATGTGTCACGCATACGACTGTCGATAAGGCCCCTCGGTTCTGTCGATGTCGTGATCTCGGCCGATAAGACCACAACACCGTTGTGCTCACCCCTAGGTCTGGTTCGTCTGCCAATCCCGTCTGGCGCGGATTCCAAGACCAAAGTGTATCGGGCGGACAGCGCTTCTGGGTGACTAACCATTCCGCTGCGCATACGATCATGTATTCATGCTGAACCTGGTTCAGGTCCTCGTACATCTCGGAGCCAGTTGCTTCAGTACGGCTATGCCTGACTCAACGGAATTGACCGGCGTGGACGCCACTCGCTGTACAACGCTCAGCAACCGGGTCACATCCGAGATCCGAGATCCGAGAGGACCTTCCTCCTCGCGTCCGGCAATGGGCCCAGGCGTTCCATCAAGCGAGGTTTCGGCCTTGGGAGCTGGGTCACGCCGCGCGACGACGCACAGGCTTCAGGACGAAGCGCAGGCGCACGCGCACGCCGAGGCGCGCCAGCATGCCAATCAGGTTGTCGGTGCTAATGAGATCGATGCGGCCGCGCAGCAAGTCTGTGACACGAGGCTGCGTGACCCGCAAGAGCTTCGCGGCGTTCGCCTGCGTCAGTCCTCATGCGGTGATGGCCTTTTGGAGCTGAATCAACAGGTCCGCGCGAACCAGCAGGCGCTCAGCTTCTTCGACGGAGAACCGCAGATCGCGGAAGACACTGCCACTGGAGGGCGTGACCTTAAGACTGCTTCTTCTTCGCACGTCAGTTCCTCTCAGGCCGACTACTCGCGCAATTCGATAAATCGCTCACCCTCTTCAAATCGCTTCAGAGTGTCAGGCCAGAGTGGCTCAAGCCACGCCAGCAATGCTCGGTTTGAGCAATTGCCCTTTCGAATCCAAATCAATGCGACGGGAGTCTGGTCGAGCAGCCAACGATCTACGAAGTCTTCGTCCTTGCTGACGATTATTGCGTCCTGCTGTCGTGCGTGCTCCCAAATGTCCGGATCGTTCGCCTTGACCAATGCGGTCTCGAACACGTGTGTGGCCTGGTGGCCGCGCGCGGAGATCCACCGCGCCAACGCGGGAGGGAGCTGCGCGTCGACGAGGAAGTTCAAGACCGCTGCAGGACGGCGTGATCGGACTGTCGCGCGGCGTACGCCAAAGCGGCCTTGATGTCGTCAGGCTCGAGGTAGGGGAAATCACGCAGGATTTCCTCGTGCGATACCCCCTCCGACAGCATCGCAAGGATGTCCGTCACGCGGATTCGCATCCCTCGAATGCACGGTCGCCCGCCACATTGATTCGGGTCAACGGTGATGCGCTCGAGCAGGGCCATATCTGGCATAGTGCCCTGCCTGCCGCTCGAAATCAATCAGGTTCGTCGCTCCGGCGCTGGATTCTGCGGGAGCGCTTCGGGCGCGTCAAGGCTACCCTCGCTACGCTCGGCGCTTCGCGGTCTTGACCCGCCCCGCGCGCTCCCTGCTCTTTGGCAATTGCCGGAGCAGCCGGCGTGATCTGTCCCACCTGTAGCTCTTTGCCGGTGGCCCGCGGTGAGGGTCGGAGAACGCGAGAGTAGCTATGGCTTTGGCGGCGTGCAAGCTCTCACGAAGGCGCGACCTAACGGCGTGATGTGGATTGATTCGTAGCTTGTCGGTCCCGAGGGGCCGGCGTCGACGGATCCACCTCCCCAGCGATCACCATCGATGACTTGTAGACGATGCAGATCAGAAGCGAGGACGTTGTACTGCCGTTTCGGAAGGCTGAAGCGGTCGATGATTGTCTCTGCTGGAGTCGGCTGATAGCCGCGCCATTCGTATTCATCGGCGACAGGCTCGGGCTGAAGCGATATCGAGTCTCCATGAGCGGCGTAAAGCATATCGAGGACTGCAGCATGGGTGGGCGTGAGTTGACGAAGAATGTCGATGTATCCGGGAAGGATGGTTATCCGCTCATTGCCCGCGGCCGCGTTGGCCAGAAGCATCGCCCAGCGGTCTTGGAGGTCGTCGTCCTCTTCAAGGGACGCTTCTTCGATAGACCGCAAGAGAAAACGTACGGGGACGTCGCGTCGGTTCAGGCCTAGCGGCTCGAGGAATTCCCGAACCCGTTGTGCATGGCGCGCCGCTCGTCCAAGTCGCCACACGCGCACCTCCGTTCTCCACGCTTCACCGAACTCGCGAGCGGCTGGGCCGGCTAGATCGAGAATCAGATCATGAACCGGCTTGAGTATCCCCTCGACGGCGCCCTTTGCAGCGACGGAAACGAGTTCTTTCGAATCGTCATCCAGCACACGTGGATCGTAGCACCAGCGAAAGGGGAGGGCGACGGTTCTCAGGCATGGGTGAAGTAGAAGGTATGGGAGCCGCAGATGCGATCGGCAGGTAACCCTTAGACCAGTGCGGTATCTTTGAGGTGGTCACCTCGATGTCACTCAGCGATCGGCTCTCGTCCATTTACGATTCCTATTCACGGCGTCAGAAGCCGCGCGGGAAAGGATATTCGCCGAGCAAAATCGAGCAGAAAGCCCGCAAGCGCGTGCTGCTTCTGCTACGGGACGTATACAGCGGACGCTGGAACGTTGATCCGATGAACCCCCAGGGCGACCACACGTCGGAGTTCTGGCAGGAGGCCCACCATCTCCTTCAGCACCTGTACGGCGAGCCGAAACTTTCGACCAACCCGAGTCATTACACGGCGCGAGACGATGCCATCGGTTTCCTCTTCGAATGCAACGCAGACCAGTTCTGCGATTTCTTAGAGGTTATTTTCAAGATAGAAAGCACGTGGCGCGTGGTGATGGACCGAAATCAGCTGGTCGATGCGCTTAACCTCATTTTGCGCTCGGAGAAGACGTCGTTGCAGTTGACACCCGTCGTTACGCGACGGGACACGCTCCCGGGTGGTGGTGCCTCGATCAGCACCGTCGCATTGCCCAAGGTCGTACGCGTGGATGAGGACGTCGTTTATACCGAGGCCATTTTGCCGGCGCTGTCCGTGTTGGCCGATCCTGCCTACATGGGCACGAATGATGAATTCAGGAAAGCGCTAGCTAGAGGACTACCGCAAAAGGGGACTTCCAGGACTGCCTCGCGAAGTGCGGAAGCGCCTTTGAAAGCGTGTTAAAGGTGCTTTGCCACAGAAACCGAATTGCCTTCGATCCAGCTAAGGACACGATCGGCCCTCTACTCGACAAGGTGCTGTCGCGGTCGACGCTGGAGGTTCCAAGCTTCAAGGAGCCGCTCATCGCGGTTGCCAGGCTCCGCAACTATGCCGCGCACGGTGGAGGCTCAAAAGTAAAGTCGGTCCCGCCTCTTCGAGCGCCGTCCGCATGCGCTCCGTCCACACGGTCGGTTCCGTCCACGTCCAGCGGGCGCGGACCTCTCCTGCGTGCGTAGCCCGTGGCACTCGCGCAGGTGTCGCTTCCGACTGTATGTCCGTCACGCCTCCACCTTCCTGGGTCCCTTTGCTCCACGCCCATTACAGGCGCTTCGTCGCTCGTATGGACCCTCTGACGCCTGCTCAGGCGGCTCTTCGGCTCTTGCGAGCATGAACACCGGCCTTTACCCTGCCGAGCAGGCCTCCCTGCTTCACGTGCACAGCCTGCCTGTCCATTCCGTCGCCACACACCGGGTGCCCCGCGTCGTCGCTTTCGCACGCTACCCCTCAGCGCGACGCGCCTCTCGGTTGCCCGAGGGCTGGACTTCGCCATTCCTAGGGCAGGCTCGTCGGGAGTCCCCGGCCGAATCGCGTTCGTCATCCTACGGACTGGTCAGTCACCTCCGGTTGCTCCCCACCTCGCCTCGCGGCGACGCAGTTACCATCGGTTTACAGGCCGGAGAGCGTATGCCCTGGGGAGGACTTCCACCTCCCTGGTTGTGCACGCTCACAGGCGCACCCTAGCGCGCGAAGCGCGCCAAGCAGATACTGGCCAACCAGCCAAGGGCTTGCATCTTCTCCCTCACGAGTACCGGATATCAAGGGCGAAGCCCTTGCCTGGTTCCAGCGTCCCCATTCCGGCAGCACACGGTCGATGTAGGCCTCCGGCAGGCCTGCGTCATCGGGTGGCGGCCTGAGGTCGTCGGGCACGGCACCAATCGCCTCGCCGTAGCGCTCGAGGCTCGTCGCGAGCGACGACGGCGGGGGCGCGGCGACGCAGTCCGCCGGCAGCCGCACGACAGCCTCGGCCAGTGGACCCTTTCCCGGCCGGTACTGCCGCAGCAGACGGGCGTCGCGGTCGAGCGTGGCGACGACGCTCTCGGGCGACAGCCTCTCGTCGGCACAGCGCGCCACCATGTGGCGCTCCCAGGCGGAGTAGGCGTCCAGGTCCATCAGCATCCGCCGATGCAGCAGCGGCGGCCACTCGTCGGCGGTGACCTCCAGTCCGTCGTAGTCTGCCGTCGGAAACGCCGCCGGCCCTTCGACAATCGCAATCGGCACGTCGTCGCGGAACAGCAGGGCCGCGGCCGTCGGGCAGTAGTGTGTCAGCGTGATGAAGGTCCCCCTGCAATCACGCAGTGCCAGGCGCGGAAAGTGGCGGCAGGTGGCCGGCATCGACGCCTCGCCCTCGTCGCGCTGGACGACGCACAGGCCGGACCCGCGGTGATAGAAGACACAGTCGCCGCGCTCGGTCCGCGCCACCATCGCCGCGGCGCCTGCCGGCAGGTCCGGTCCTCGTCTCGATTTT
Source organism: Acidobacteriota bacterium (assembly GCA_016192845.1). Classification (GTDB taxonomy): domain Bacteria; phylum Acidobacteriota; class Vicinamibacteria; order Vicinamibacterales; family UBA2999; genus MELF01. The sequence goes on along the minus strand of JACPTI010000081.1, from coordinate 30,858 downwards.
TTTCTGCTGTGCCGCGTTCCTGTCAACCGCAGCACTGCCGCAGGCGCCGGCGCTCCACGAGCCGACCGCTGCACAGTCGAGGCCGACCTTAAGGTCGGCTCTTACAACGACTTCGCGGCTGTTACAGAACTATTACAGAAACCGCCGCGCGCCGTTGGTATCGTGCACAGGTTCTTCAGGCCTGCTCGGGTCTCACACACAGCGGGGCCCCCAACGCGGGGTCCCCATCGCGCACCGCGCGATGGGGTGCCGTCGCGGGGTCCCCATCGCGCACCGCGCGATGGGGTGCCGTCGCGGGGTCCCCATCGCGCCTGCGCGATGGGGTAGCGTCGCGCGGACTTTGCGCGTTGGGGTGCCGCAGCGGAGCGACGTCAATGGTGATGCCTACGCCCATTTTCGGGCGCAAGTACCAGCACGGGGTGAACTGGATCACGGCGATTGCGATGGCCGGCTTTCACGTGGGCGCTGTCGCTGCCCTGTTCCATGTGGACGTCGGGGCCATGCTCGCCGCCGTGCTGCTGTGGGTCGCGGCGGGCATGTTCGGCATCGGGATGGGGTACCACCGGCTGCTGACGCACCGCGGCTACAAGACGCCTCGCTGGGTGGAATACTTCCTCACGCTGTGCGGCACGCTCGCGCTCGAGGGAGGCCCGATCTTCTGGGTCGCCATCCATCGCATCCACCATCAGAAATCCGATCAGGAAGGCGACCCGCACACGCCGCGCGAAGGGACGTGGTGGGCGCACATGGGCTGGATCTTCTTCGGCGAGGGACTGCACCAGGAGGCGGCGCTGCTGAAGCGGTACGTGCCCGATCTGTCGCGCGACCGGTTCCACGTCATTCTGTCGCGCTGGCACTGGATGACGAACGTCGCGGTCGGCCTCGTGCTGCTGGTGCTGGGCGGCGTCCCGTACGTCCTGTGGGGCATCTTCTTCCGGACGACCTGGGGCCTCAAGACCCGCGATGACTCGACCAACAACTGGTGGGTCGCGCTCCTGACCTTTGGCGAGGGGTGGCACAACAACCATCACGCGCATCCGACCTCCGCCCGCCACGGGCTGGCGTGGTACGAGCTCGATCTGAACTGGATCGGCATCCGCGCGCTGCGCGCGCTCGGTCTCGCGTGGGACGTCAAGGTGGCCCGGATCGGGTCCGCAACGGCCCCTGAAATCGACGAGGCGGTCGCATAAGAGCCCTCAGGCCTCGGGCCCCGGCCCCCAGGCCCCAGGGCTGTCTCAGGCCTGAGGAGCCTACTACAATCAGTGGGTGACCCGCCGCCAACAGGCGATCGCCTTCTTCGTCGCGCTCTGCGTCCTGCTCGTCGGGGCGGCCGTCTCGCTCAACATCGGCTGGATCCTGATCACCGCGCGGAGCGTCACGCCGCTCGTCCTCGGGATCGTCTCCTTCGCGCTCATCATCGCCGGCCTCATCGTCTACACGGTCTTTCTCGTCCTCGAGATCAAGCGCAACGAGGAGCACCAGACCTTCATCAACGCCGTCACGCACGAGCTGAAGACGCCGATCGCCTCGATCCGCCTCTACCTCCAGACGCTGCAGTCCCGGGACGTCGACGAGGCGCGCCGCCGGCAGTTCTACGACGTGATGCTCGCCGACGCCGAGCGGCTGCATTACACCGTCGACCAGGTGCTCAAGGCGGGCGCGGCCGGGCAGAAGCGCAAGACGACGGCGCGCGCGCCGGTCGACATGGCGGCGCTCGCGCGTGAATGCGTTGAGCTGGCGATCGTCAGGCACCACCTCGATCCGGCGGCCATCGTGCTGGAAACGCACGACGACCGCCCGCTGATGGTCAGCGGCGACGTCGAGGAGCTGCGCACCGTGCTCGCCAACCTGCTCGACAACGCCGTGAAGTACTCCGGCGAGACGGTTCGTGTCACCGCGTCGGTGGCGGCCCCGTCGCCGGGTACGATCTGGGTGCGCGTGCAGGACCGCGGCATCGGCATCCCGCGCAAGCAGCTCAAGCGCATCTTCAACCGCTTCTACCGCGTGCAGGCGCGAGGCCTCCGGCACATCAAGGGCACCGGGCTCGGGCTCTACATCGTCAAGACGATCGCGCGCGCGCACGGCGGGCGCGTGTTCGCCCAGAGCGAAGGGGAAGGGCGCGGCGCCACCTTCACGGTCGAGCTGCCGAGGCTCCAGCCGGCGTCCGAGGCGGCGCAGCCGGCCGCCGTACCGCGCAGCGCTTGATGAGCCGGATCCTGATCGTCGAGGACGAACAGCACATCGCCGAAGGGCTGCGCTTCAATCTCGAAGCCGAAGGACACGAGGCGACGATCGCCCCCGACGGCGAGCGCGCCCTCGCCCTGCTGCTCGGCGAGCGCTGCCGGTTCGACGCGGTGATTCTCGACGTGATGCTGCCGGGCAAGGACGGCTTCGCCGTGGCGGCGGAGCTGCGGGCGGCGGGGCACTACGTGCCGATCCTGATGCTCACCGCGCGCGGCAGCGCGGCCGACGTGCTGCGCGGGTTCGAGGCGGGCACGGACGACTACCTCCCGAAGCCGTTCGAGCTGTCGATCCTGATGGCGCGCGTCAAAGGGCTCCTCCGGCGCCGCCGGTGGAACGAGCAGGAGGCGCCGCAGGCTGCCGCCCCCGATGTCTACACCTTCGCCGGACGCACGCTCGACTTCGCGGCGATGGAAGTGCGCGTGCGCGACGAGACCCACCGCCTGACGGTCATGGAGTGCGACCTGCTGCGCTATCTCGTCCGCAACGCGGGTCAGCCGGTGTCGCGCCGGGCGATCCTCGAGGAGGTCTGGGGGCTGCCGCCGGATCTCGACACGCGCGCGATCGACAACTTCATCGTCCGGCTCCGGCGCTACATCGAAGATCGTCCAGCCGCGCCGAACTTCCTGCAGACGGTCCGCGGCGTCGGGTACCGTTTCGTACCCGAGCCGTAGGCTTTCCTGTTTTCCACTTTTCCACTTCTCCACTTATAGAATGGCCTCCATGGCTGCCAGCGACACGATCGAGGCCGAAGGCCATCTGATCGACTCGGGCCTGCTCTCGGCGATCTTCGACAAGATCATCGAGGCCAGGGCGTCCTACGAGATTCTGACGTTCGACATCGGGCGCACCAACGAGGAGCCGTCGCGCATCAAGATGCGGATCGACGCCGCCGACACGGCAGTGCTCGACGAGCTCCTGCAGCAGCTCACGACTTTCGGCTGTCACCCGGTCCGCGAGCGCGACGCGCTCGTCATGCCCGCAGAGAAGGACCGCTGCGTCCCGGACGACTTCTACTCGACGACGAACCACCACACGCACGTGCGGCTCGGCGGCCGGTGGATCGAGGTCGAGCAGCAGCGGATGGATGCCGTGATCGTCGCCTCGGGAGGGCGCGCCGTGTGCCGGAAGCTGCGCGACGTGCGCGCCGGCGACCCGATCGTCTGCGGCCACGAAGGGATCCGCGTCACGCCGGAGTTCAAGGAGCGCGACCGACTCGGCTTCGCGTTCATGAGCAACGACGTCTCCTCGGAGCGGCGCGTCGAGGGGGTCGTCTCGCGGATCGCCGACATGATGCGGCACGTGAAGAAGAGCGGCGGCCGCATCGCCGTCGTCGCCGGCCCCGTTGTCGTGCACACCGGCGGTGTGGAGCATTTCTCCGAGATCATCCGGCTCGGCTACGTCGACGTGCTGCTCTCCGGCAACGCGCTGGCGGTCCACGACATCGAGTACGCGCTGTCAGGCACCTCCCTCGGCATTGATCTCATGGTGGGCGCCGCCGTCGAGCAGGGCCACCGGAACCACATGGCCGCCATCAATACCGTCAACCGCGCCGGCGGCATCCGGCAGGCGGTCGAGACCGGGGTGCTCAAGTCAGGCGTGATGTACGAGTGCGTGAAGCACCCCGTGGAGTACGTCCTGGCGGGCAGCATCCGCGACGATGGGCCGTTGCCCGATACGCTGATGGATCTGGAGGAAGCGCAGGATCGCTACGCGGAGGCGCTGTCGCGCAACGTGCAGCTCGTGCTGATGCTCTCGTCGATGCTGCACAGCATCGGCGTGGGCAACATGCTGCCCTCGTGGGTGCGCGTCGTCTGCGTCGACATCAATCCGGCCGTTGTAACGAAGCTCTCGGACCGCGGCTCCGGCCAGACGGTCGGCGTCGTCACCGACGTGGGGCTGTTCCTGCACCGGCTCGCCGAACGGCTCCGGTCCTGATATTCTTGAATACATGGGCAAGCGAATCTTTCTGTTTCTCGTCACGAACCTGGCGATCGTCGTCATGCTGTCGATCGTCCTGGGCCTGCTGGGGGTCGGCCGCTACGTCGGGCCCGCGGGCCTGGACATCCGGGCGCTGGCGGTCTTCTGCTTCGTGTGGGGCATGGGAGGCGCGCTCATCTCGCTCCAGATGTCGCGCTTCATCGCCAAGCAGGCGACCGGCGCGCGCCTCGTCGACGGGCGCACCGGACACGAGGAGCTCGACTGGGTGTACACCACGGTGGCCCGGCTGACGCAGCAGGCGAATCTGCCGATGCCGCAGGTCGCCGTCTACGAGTCGCCCGAGGTCAACGCCTTTGCGACCGGCCCGAGCAAGAGCCGAAGCCTCGTCGCGGTGTCGACCGGGCTGCTCCGCTCGATGCGGCACGAGGAGGTCGAGGGCGTCATCGGGCATGAGATCGCGCACATCGGCAACGGCGACATGGTCACGATGACGCTGCTGCAGGGCGTCATCAACGCGTTCGTGATGTTCTTCGCGCGCATCATCGCCTTCGCGATCGCCTCCCGCGGGGACTCCCGCGACCGCGGCGCCGGCGGCAGCTTCCTGGTCGTCATCGTGCTGCAGATCGTGCTGGGCATCCTCGGGTCGCTGATTACCGCGTGGTTCTCGCGTCAGCGGGAGTTCCGGGCCGACCGCGGCGGGGCGCTCCTGGCCGGCCGCGACCGGATGCTCGCCGCGCTCCGCCGCCTGGCGGCCAACCGCGAGCTGGTCGACACACGGCACCAGGCGCTGGCGACGCTGAAGATCAACGGCGCGCGCGGCTGGATGGTGTTCTTCTCGACCCACCCGCCGCTCGAGGCGCGGATCGCGGCGCTCGAACGGTTCCAGGGGTAACCACGAAGCCACGAAGACGGTTAGCCACAAAGGACACGAAGATCACTAAGCTTTTTTTACTTGGTGTTCTTCGTGCGCTTTGTGGCTACTCGTCTTTGTGTTCTTGACGATCCGCCACTCAACGTCGCGCGACGACGGCCACCACGAAATTCCGTCCGGCATCCAGATCTCCCGGGGCGACCTCGGTCGGCTCGGGCGTCGTGACGATCGTCTCGCCCGCCCGCACCTCCAGCTCCAGCCTGTAGATTCCCGGCGGCACCTGCATCGTGTAGCCACCGCTCGTCGCGGTCGACGTTTCGACGCGCGCGCCCGTCTCCATATTCACCGCAACCACTTTCCGCGCGCCGAGCGACGTCCCGTCGCTCGCGGTGACTATTCCCGAGATGCTTCCGCCCACATCCGGGCGGGGAGCGGGATCGACGACCGGCCGGCTCGGATGACACGCCAGGCTCGACAGCAACGCGACCACAGCACAGGTTGACCGCAGCAGCACGCCAGGTACCTCCGCACGGATGGGTGCAACGCTGCTACCAACACGCCCGGTCGCGATATGCTCAGGAGGTCCCCATGTTCAGGACACTGGTTTCGACGGAGACGCTTGCCGAGCACCTCGACGGCTCGTGGGTGATCGTCGACTGCCGGTACGACCTGAAGAACGAGGCGTGGGGGCGCGAGCAGTACCTGACGGGGCATGTCCCTGGCGCGGTCTACGCCAGCCTGTCGCACGACCTGTCCGCGCCGCCAAGCGGCACGAACGGCCGTCATCCGCTTCCGTGCGCCGAGGATATGGAAGCAACCTTCGGGCGGCTCGGCATTGCGTCTGGAACGCAGGTGGTGGCGTACGACCAGGACGCAGGTGCCTACGCAAGCCGACTCTGGTGGATGCTCCGCTACATGGGGCACGATGCCGCCGCCGTGCTCGAGGGCGGGTGGGCGAAGTGGGTGCGTGAAAGACGCGCCGTTCGCGCCGGCGAGGAGACGCGGCCGGGGGCGGAGTTCCGCGGCCGGCGCCGGAAGGAGCTGCGCGTGCTCGTCGACCAGGTGCAGCGCCTGCTCGGCGACCCGAGCGTGCTGCTAGTCGACGCGCGGGCGCCCGAGCGCTTCAACGGCACGAACGAGCCGCTCGATCGCATGCCGGGTCATATTCCCGGCGCCGTCAATCACTTCTATCGCCGCAACGTGACGGAGGACGGGGGCATGCTGCCGCCCGACCGGCTGCGCGAGCAGTTCTCAGAAACGCTGGGCGGCCGGTCACCCGATCAGGTGGTGATGTACTGCGGCTCCGGCGTGACCGCCTGCCACAACTTGCTGGCCATGGAGCACGCCGGCCTGCACGGGACGAAGCTCTACGCGGGCTCGTGGTCGGAGTGGTCAGCGGACCCGAACCGACCCGTCGCAACAGGCCCGGCCGCAAGTTGAACTTCTTCCACTCCTCCACTGCCTTCCACTTTGCACAGCGTCAGGCACGTCAGGCACCCCAGGCCTCTCGGGCGAACCAGCCAAGGGCTTCGCCCGGGCTTCGCCCTTGATATCCCGTACTCGTGAGGGAGAAGATGCAAGCCCTAGGACCGCTATACGGCTTGTCACGGCGGGTACAAAATTCTCGTTTGGAGCCGTATAGCGGTCCAAGCACCTCAGGCCCCTCAAGCACCGATGCCGACCGGGCAGGCAACGCCGGTGCCGCCATGGCCGCAGTAGCCGCCGGGGTTCTTCGCCAGGTACTGCTGGTGGTAGTCCTCCGCGTAGTAGAACGGCGGCGCGCCGGCGATCTCCGTCGTGATCCGCCCGTAGCCGGCGGCAGTCAGCCGATCCTCGTACGCGGCGCGGGACGCGTCCGCCGCGCGCTGCTGCTCCGGCGAGAACGTGTAGATGGTCGAGCGGTACTGCGTCCCGATGTCGTTCCCCTGCCGCATCCCCTGCGTCGGATCGTGATGCTCCCAGAAGACCTTCAGGACCGCGTCGTAGGTCGTCTGCGCCGGATCGAAGACAACGAGCACCACTTCGGCATGTCCGGTCATGCCGCTGCACACCTCGCGGTAGGTGGGGTTCGGCGTGTACCCGCCGGCATACCCCACCGCAGTGGTATAGACGCCCGGGGCCTCCCAGAACTTCTGCTCGGCGCCCCAGAAGCACCCCATGCCGAACATCGCCTGCTCCAGCCCCGCAGGAAAGGGCGGTATCAGGCGATGGCCGTTGACGAAGTGTGCGTCCGGCACCGGCATCGGCGTCTGGCGGCCCGGCAGCGCGTCCTCCGGGCGCGGCAAGCGCATCTTGAGCGGGCTTGGTGAAAGAGCCATAAGGTACACGATGCCTGAAAACGCCCGCGCAGTTCAATCACAGCTGCGGTGTCGACCTTCGTGGAGGAAGAGCGGCCCTATAGTCTGTCAGGCCCGCGTGCCGGAATCGCTTAACGGATCTCTTGACGAATGCCGAAGAATACCTTGACAATACACGCGTTACGATTGACAATATAATGTAGTAATATTGACAATATACAGCCTCCAGAAATTTACAATAGCTGAAAGTTGGGAGGCGAGAATGAGCCGCGTCCGCGCCAGGGGGGAGTCGATTCGCCGTTTTATCCTGGAAAACGTGCAAGGCAACCCTCGCCGTATCACCAGATTAGCGATGGACCGCTTCGGGGTCAGCAGGCAGGCCATCAACGCCCATCTTGGGAAGCTCGTTCATGAGGGGGCGCTGCGCGAAAAAGGCAATACGAGAAGCCGGGTCTACGAGCTGGCGCCGATTCTTGACTGGCACCGCTCATACTTGATCGCCGAAGGCCCGGCCGAGGACGTAGTGTGGCGCTCGGATATCGATCCCGTCTTAGGAAGTCCGCCAGAGAATGTCCGAGACATCTGGTCTTACGGATTCACTGAGATGTTCAACAACGCGAGGGATCACTCTGCCGGATCTGCTATCCATGTTGCCATTACGAAGACGGCTGTTACGACTGAAATGATGATCATGGACGATGGCGTCGGCATTTTCCGCAAGATCCAAAAAGAACTGAATTTGCTAGATGAGCACCACGCCATTTTTGAACTGTCCAAGGGCAAGCTCACGACAGACCCGAGATATCACACGGGCGAAGGCATCTTTTTCACCTCAAGAATGTTCGACAAGTTTGACATTCTGTCAGGGGGGGTGTTCTTCACGCACGAGTTCGGCGATGAAGAGGATTGGTTGCTAGAACGCCCTCAGCCGCGCGACGGAACGGCGGTCTTCATGAAACTGAATAACCATACGTCTCGAACGAGCCGCAGGATCTTCGAGCAATATACAGCGGATGACGACCTGGCATTCAACAAGACTGTGGTGCCGGTGCGACTTGCGCAATATGGCAACGACAAGTTGATTTCTCGATCACAAGCGAAGCGTGTGCTTGCGCGCGTCGAACTCTTCAAAAAGGTCATTCTAGATTTCAAGGGCGTCCCAACAATTGGGCTAGCCTTCGCCGACGAAGTGTTTCGAATTTTTCCTCGGGAGCACCCGGGTGTCGAATTGCTCCCAATCAATGCCAATTCAGAAGTTAGACGCATGATCGTGCGCGCGCGAGCCGCCACGGCCGGCGTCGAGGGAACCCAGGGTTCTCGTCCGGATGTTTCTGGCGACAACGTACCCAAGTCCTGATTCGGTGGATGAGGCCTCGGCGAACATCTCGGCGTCACCTGTGAGCGACTATCAATCACACATGCGTCGCCCGCCGCCCGCACCTGAGCCGATCGCGCTCGACGTGCTCTACGAAGACGAGTGGCTGATGGCGGTCGACAAGCCGGCGGACATGGTGGTGCACCCGACGTACCGGAACTGGTCGGGCACGCTGCTCAACGGGCTGCTCGCGCACGTGGCGCGCGGCGTCCAGCCGCGCATCGTCACCCGTCTCGACCGGGAAACGTCCGGCGTCGTGCTGGTGGCGCTGACGTCGGACGTCCACAGGCGGATCCAGCGCGACGCCACCGCGCGGCGCGTGCGGAAGGAGTACCTGGCGATCGTCGCCGGCACGCCCGTGCCGCCGGCGGGCTCCATCGAGGCCGCGCTCGCCCGCAGCGCCGTGGACCGGCGGCGCGTCGTCGTCGACGCCGCGGGTCGACAGAGCCGTACAGACTACGAGGTCTTGTCGACGGAGGGCGCCCGCTCGCTCGTCCGCTGCGAGCTGGTAACCGGCCGGACGCACCAGATTCGAGTGCACCTGGCATCGCGCGGGTGGGCGGTGCTGGGCGACTCCGTCTACGGCGCCGCCCGTCCAGGCCTCGCGCGCCAGGCGCTGCACGCGTGGCGCGTGACGCTGCCGCACCCGATCACGCGCGAGACCCTGGTGCTCGAAGCGCCGCTGCCCGCCGATATTCGGGCGGTGATGGGTTAGCCCACCGACCGCCGCGGCGCCGCGTGCGCGACGGTGGCGGCGCCGTGCGTCTGCCGACTGCGGAAAAGCGGCCGGACGGCTGCCATTGCGATGAGCGCGACACCGAACGTGCAGACGATGGTGGCGCCGGTCGGCAGGTCGAACTCGACGGAGAAGTACATCCCGAGCATCGAGACGACCGTGCCCATCAGCCAGCCGATGGCGAGCCTGCGCCCGATGCTGTCCGAGAAGAGCATGCCGCCAATCGACGGCACGATGAGATAGCAGAAGACCAGCAGCACGCCCGCGATCGCCACCGACCGCGTGACAACGAAGCCGAACGAGGCGTAGAAGAGGAAGTCCCAGAATCTGACGGAGATACCCCTGGCCGCTGCCGCGTCCGCGTCGATGGAGATCTCGAGGAACCGTCTCCTGAAGACATAGTGGAACAGGCCGATCACCAGATAGATGAGGCTGGTCAGCCACACCTCGGGCCATTGCACCGCGAGGATATTGCCGACGAGCATGTCGCGGAGGTGCTCGGCTTCGCCGGTGGCCTTGCTCAGCGTGAGAATCACCGCCGCCGACGCCACCGCGTAGGAGATGCCGATGATCGCTTCCTGCGGAATGCGCACCCTCCCGCCCTTGACCACGGCGAAAATCACCGCGCCGATGAGCGTGAATGCCAGACTCATCCAGTAGATGGCGGCACTGTGCGGGTCATAGCCCTGCCAGACGGCGATCGCGGCGCCGAGCGACGCGATCTGCGCCAGCGACAGATCAACGAAAATGACGCCACGCTCGACGACGTGCAGCCCCAGGTAGGCATGGATGCCCGCGATGATCAGACTGGCAGTAATGGCGGGCGCCAGAAATTGAAAGATCGTCCAGTCCACGACACCCTACTTCCCTGTGACCTGTTTCAGCGCCCCCGCCAGCAGATTCACGTTGTAGTCGAACAGCTGAATGTAATCCGTCACTTCCTTCATGCCGCCCACCGACGGGGCGAGCACGAGCACCTTCCCTCCGGCGATCTGGTTCGCAATCGCCTGGGGCGTCCTCAGGCTGAAGTACGGCTCGACGATAATGAGCTTGACCCCCTGCCTTTTCATCTCCTCGATGAGATCGAGCGTATGTGAGGGAGACGGTGGAATGCCGGGCTTGGGCTCGACATAGCCGATCACCTCGAGGCCGAAGCGCTCCATGAAATTCGGCCAGGAGCGGTGGTACGTGACCACCTTGGTGCCCTTGTACGGAGCCATGATGGCATCCCAGCGCTTCTCGGCAGCGGCCAGACGCCTGTCGAAATCGTCGTATCGCTGGCCGAAATAGGGTCGGTCGGGAGGTGACAGCTCGCCGAGCTTGTTGTGGATCGCCTGGGCGATCAGTCGCCCGTTGCCGGGCTCCAGCCAGTAATGAGGGTTGCCGAACGGATGCACGTCGCCCATGGCGCGCGTGATCTGGCCGGTGGGAATCTCGAGAATGCGGACATTCAGCGAGGCATCCAGATACCCTGACGCGCCGGGCTGGACCCGGGCGTTGCGGCTGCTGGTGAGCAGCGGCGGCAGCCAGCCGATTTCGAGCTCGCGGCCGACGGCGACGTAGAGACCCGCGCGGTTGACGGCCAGAATGAAGCTCGGCTTCGGCTCGACGAAGTGCGGGTCCTGGTAACCCCTCGCGAGAGCGGTGACGTTCACCCGCTCTCCCCCGACTTCGCGCGCGATGGACGCCAGATCCTCCGTCGAGGTGACGACATTCAGCTTGTTCTGGGCCTGCGACTCCCAGGCGGCGAGAAGCACGATGGCGGCCGCCGTGATGATCGATCTCGTGACACGCATGATGAATTTCTCCGCTGCTTAGAAGGGGTGCGCACCGTGGGCACCGATGGTGAAGAGCAGTTGAAACAGCAGCTCATTGGCCACCCGGCCGTCGTCGCCGAAGCGCGTCCGCCGATACTGGCCTCTGACCTGGCTGAATTCGCTGGGCCAGTAGGTGAGGACGCCCGAGAAGCCCCTGTCGCGAATGGAGGCGTTCGCGCCGCGCTCGGCCTGGTCGTACCGTCCGCCCGCGAACCATCGCCGCGCGAACTGGTAGTCGAGCGATCCATAGAGCCCGGACGCGCGCTGGAACGCCGAGACCTCTTCGCGGCGGCTCCAGACGAGCTCCGCACGGGCCGCCAGCGAACGGTAGATGGCGCGGCTCAGCGGCCTCCATCGGAGCGTGAGGTCGGCGCCGTACAGCTCGGTGAGGAAGTCGCTCCCGAGATCGTTGTGCCCGCGCACGTACGAGACGCCCGCCTCGACATTCGTCTGATCCGTCAGATCGACGTAGCCGCGCACGCGGCCGAGCGCCGCGAGATCGCGGCGGCGGCTCGATTTGAAGAGCGTGCCCGAATCGCCGCGATAGAGTTCGCCCGTGGCTTCCAGAAAGACGTTGCCGGCCGGGATGAGGCGACTGACCGATATGCCGGCATCCTTGATGCCGGTATCCGGATCCTCCGCACTGCCGCCGAGCAGGTTGTACATGACGAGTGGACGGTCAATCCACGGCAGCGTGTGGTTGTGAAACGCGTTCAACCGGCCGAAGTTCGCGCGCATCTTTCCGGCCTTGACCAGCAGCCCTCCCGGCAGCGCGGGAAACGTGGCGAAGCCTTCTTCGACCTCGATACCTTCCTCTCCAATCGCGAGAAAGAAATCCGCGCGCGCGTACGGATCCACGATCGCCTGAAAGCTGGCTTCGCTTTCCTGCAGCGTCATGAACGGCGTCGGCGCCACGGTCTCGCTTCCGCCCTTGTTCGGCCCGACGGCGCCGAGGAAGTTGCCAATCATCCCGATGTCGGGGTTGAAGATCTTCGACCCGGCGGTGGCGGCGCCGTACACGGGCAGCTGTCCGGCGGGCGTACCGGGGCCGGCCGCGCCGGGCGGCACCTCCGCCGTCGGCGGCGTTGCCGGCGCCTGGGGAGGAGCCACGGCGGGAGCGCTCTGCGCCGCGCCGAGCCGCGCTTCGAGCGCGGCGAGGCGTTGATCGTATTGCTGCTGGACGGCCGCGAGCTCCTTGCGAAGCTGCTCGATCTCACGTCGCAGGCTCTCGACGTCGGCCGTCTGCGCGGACGAGGGTCTAACTGCTCCCACCAGCAAGCCGGCAGCGAGTACCGGCCACAGCACGTAAACACGTCGCATGCGTCCTCCACACCAATGGGCGCGCTCCGTCGTCTGACACGGGTCACGACACGGGTCGCGCGTCGATGAAACGGGCTGGAAGGACTATGCGGGCGGCGAGCGGAGCGGAGGCTGCGAGACCGGGGCGCCGCTTGACGTGGTGAACCGCTGGATGGGAAGGATGAATTGCGCCGCGGCATCCAGCATCGAGACGACGCGGGCCTCGGTGCGCGGACGGAACGCCCGGACCCAGTGGCACACGAGGCAGTGCAGCCGGTGCTCATTATCGGGCGCGGAGGCCGCGCCGATGGCATGCGCGGCGGCGTCATGGACGACGGCCACCGACTGGCACGCGGCATCGTGGCAGTCGTCTTCGTGCGGGACGACAACCGACCCGCCGACGGTGCCCATCGCGACCATGGCGCATGCCGCGATAGACGACGCGCGGGCTCGAAACCACTGCAGCATGACTGGGTTCCAGCGTAGTGAGACGGCGTACCGCCTGTCAAGCCGCCGATCGTGTACGATCGCGGGTCGTGCCGCTCACCCGCCGCCAGTTCATCTGGACTAGTGCAGCGTCGCTCGTCGGCCTCGCCTCGCGGACCACCGCGGCGCAGATGCCGGTGGCCGCGCCCGCCGGACTCTTCCGTCACGGCGTGGCCAGCGGGGACCCGCTCGCCGATCGGGTGATCCTCTGGACGCGCATCACGTCATCTGATGCCCGCGCCGCGGTCGACGTGAACTGGCGAATCGCCACCGACCCGGCGCTCGGCCAGGTCGTCGCGCGCGGAACGGCTCAGGCCCGGGCCGAGCGCGACTTCACCGTGAAGGTCGACGCCGGCGGCCTGCAGCCCGGCCGCCCGTACTACTACGCGTTCGAGGCGGGCGGCGAGCGATCGCCCGTCGGCCGCACGAAGACGCTGCCGGCGGGTCCCGCCGACCGCGTGCGGCTGGCCTCCGTCTGCTGCTCGAACTATCCCGCCGGGTTCTTCAACCCGTACCGCTGCGTGGCGAACCGGCTGGACCTCGACGCGGTCCTGCACGTCGGCGATTACATCTACGAATTCCAGAACGGCGTGTACGGCGACGGCAGCGGCCTGCTGCGCATCCCGGAACCGCGGAAGGAAGCGGTGACGCTCAGCGACTACCGCATCCGGTACGCGACGTATCGATCCGATCCCGATCTGCAGGAAGTCCATCGCGTGCACCCGTTCATCGCCGTCTGGGACGACCACGAGGTCACCAACGACGGGTGGGCGGGCGGCGCCGCCAATCACAACCCGGAGCAGGGTGAAGGCGACTGGGCCGTGCGCCAGGCGGCGGCGTACCGGGCCTACCTCGAGTGGATGCCGATCCGCGAGGCGACGGAGCCCGGCATCCGCCTCTACCGCAGCTTCCGGTTCGGCACGCTCATCGACCTGCTGATGCTCGACACGCGGGGGGTGCGCGATCGGCAGGCGCCCGGCAAGGATGTGGCGGCGATCACCGACCCGAAGCGCACGCTGCTCGGCGCCGCGCAGGAGGGATGGCTGTTCGACGAGCTGCGCGCCTCACAGCGGGCGGGCACCGCGTGGCGGATGCTCGGACAGCAGGTGATGTTCTCGCGCGTGACGCCGCCGCAGTGGCCGGTGCCGTATCCCGACACCTGGGACGGCTACCAGGGCGCGCGCGACCGCGTGCTCGATTTCGTGGCCGCCGAGCGCGTGCGGGACCTCGCGATCATCAGCGGCGACCTGCACAGCTCCTGGGCGTTCGACGTCACGCGCAATCCGTGGGAAGGGTATCAGGCGTCGACGGGCGCCGGCTCGCTCGCGGTGGAGCTGCTGACGCCGGCCGTGAGCTCGGCGCCGCTCTTTACGAGCCCGGCCGCACGCGAGCACGCGCCGCTGCTCCGGGCGGCGCTCCCGCACCTGAAGTTCCTCGAGGGCGAGCGCCGCGGCTACGTGCTGCTCGACGTGACGCCGGCGCGCCTGCAGGCCGAGTGGTATTTCGTGCCGACGGTGCAGGAACGCACGGCAATCGAAGCGCGCGGCGCCGCCTTCGTCTGCGAGCGCGGCAGCTCGCGCCTCGTGACGGCCTGATCAAGTCACAAGTCACAAGTCACAAGTCACAAGGCACAAGTCACAAATTGTGCATTGTGACTTGTGACTTGTGCCTTGTGACTTGATCAGGGCCAGCCGGCCTGCGGCAGGCCCGGGGTCACCCGGAGCGCGTTCTGGTAGTAGACCTTCCGCAGCACGCTGTCCGGCAGCCCCATCCCGTACAGGTTCCAGAACGCGTGGTACTCGCGGTAGTAGTCGAAGTACTCGTCCGTCGTCTCGAGGACGCGCCAGTAGTACGGGAATTCCGGCGGCGCGTACGTATCCTTGCCGAAGAGAATGCGGTCCTGGTACTTCACGAAGAAGTTGTGCGCGGTGCGCGGCTGGCGCCCCAGATCGTACAGAATGGCGGCGAGCTCCACCACCACGTTCGGGTGCTCGTCCAGGAGCGTGCCCGCCAGCCCGAGGTTGTTCGCGTGCCAGCCGAAGTGCGCCGCGATGAAGCGCGTCTTTAGGTGCTTCCTGAACAGGTCGTTGCGCTCCGCCATGAGCTGCTCGAACGTGACCTTGTTCGGGTTCAGGTACTGCCGCCGGTCCGGAAAGAGCGCCAGCTCGAGCCACCGCTCGTTGTGCATGTCGGGCTGGTTGAAGAACTCCTGCGGCTCCGCCGTGTGGATGATGACGGGAATGTTCAGCCGCGCGGCGGTCTCCCAGACCGTCGCGAGCTCCGGATCGTTGATCTTCAAGCGCGTGCCGTCCTTCTTCAGCGTGTCCATCCCGGTCGGCTTGAAGATCTTGAAGCCGATGGCGCCGTTGCGGAGGTCGGCCTCGAGCTGCGCGGCCGCCTTCTGTCCGTACCCCGGCTCGACGTCGCGGAAGCCGTTGAGACCGTTCGCGAAAACGGTAAACCGGTCCGCGTACTTCGTGCTGCGGATGAAGTCGACGCGCTGTTTGAGGTCGGCGCCGTAGCCGCCGCTCAGATTGTTCAGGACGCGGATGTTGAGCGCGTCCATTTCCCGGATCAGCTGGTCGATCGACTGCGGCGTCGGGCCGGTGTGGCTGTGAATGTCGACGACCGGGAACTTCGCGCGCGGCACCGGATGCTCGTCGACGACCAGCGTCGACTTCGGCCGGTAGTCGACGATGCTCGGCGCCGGCCATTCGGGCGCCTGGCACTGGCCCACCCGGACGAGCGTCGTACCGGGCGGACACTCCTCGCCGGGCCTGACAGGAATCGTGCGGCCGCGGCCGCCCCCGGGCGCCTGTGCCGCGGCCACCGAGGCCGCCAGCGCCGCCGTCAACCACACTACAGCAGCACGTGACATGAGTCCGGAGCCTCCTCGCGATAATGATACCTGCGTACGTCGGCCGGGTTCCGCGAAGCGGACCCGGCTAAGATCGCCGTGCAGCGGATGCGACGCGTCCTCCTCCTGATCCTGACCGCCACCGCGCTCCTCGAGGCGCAGCAGGGCGGTGAGCACCCCAACGCGCAAAGTCCGCGCGTTGGGGGCCCCGCCGACCTGCTCGCCCGCGCGCAGGCCCTCCACCGCGAGGTGCCGCTCATCGACGGTCACAACGACTACCCCTGGGCGCTGCGCGAGCACAACGCCGAGCGCGACCTCGACAAGCTCGACATCCGGATGCCCCAGCCGAAGCTGCACACCGACATCCCGCGGCTCCGGCAGGGAGGCGTCGGCGGGCAGTTCTGGTCGGTGTACGTGCCGGCCACGCTGCAGGGCGCGGCCGCCGTGCGCGCCACGCTCGAGCAGATCGACGTCGTGTACCGCATGGTGCGCAAGTATCCCGACACGTTCGAGCTGGCGACGACCGCCGCCGACGTCGAGCGCATCTTCAGGGCGGGGCGGATCGCCTCGCTCATCGGCATGGAAGGCGGACACGCAATCGACAATTCGCTCGCCACGCTCCGGATGTTCTACGCTGCGGGCGCACGCTACATGACCCTCACCCATGGCACCAACGTGCGCTGGGCCGATTCCGGCACCGACAAGCCGCAGCTCGGCGGGTTGTCGCGGTTCGGGGAAGAAGTCGTGCGCGAGATGAACCGGCTCGGGATGCTCGTCGATCTGAGCCACACGTCGCCCGGGACGATGCTCGACGCGCTGCGCGTGTCGGAGGCGCCCGTGATCTTCTCGCACGCGGATGCGCGCGCGCTGAACGACCACGGCCGCAACGTCCCGGACGAGGTGCTGCGGCTGCTGCCGAAGAACGGCGGCGTCGTGATGGTCACGTTCGTGCCGGCGTTCCTCGTCCGCGGCGGCAAGGCGACGCTCGCCGACGTTGCCGGCCACATGGATCACGTGCGGAAGGTGGCGGGGCCCGACCACGTCGGCATCGGCAGCGACTTCGACGGCGTGGAGACGCTGCCGGCCGGCCTCGAGGACGTGTCGAAGTACCCCGCGCTCACCGCGGAGCTGCTGCGGCGCGGCTGGCCGGAAGACGATGTACGGAAAGCGCTCGGTCTCAACATCCTCCGCGTCATGCGGCGCGCCGAGGAGGTGGCGGCGCGGCTGCAGAAGCAGCGCGAGCCGTCAATCGCCACGATCGAGGCGCTGGATAAGTAAGTCACAAGTCACAAGTCACAAGGCACAAGGCACAAGGCACAATCAAGACCGCTTCGCTTGTGACTTGTGACTTGTGACTTGTGACTTGACCTGTTCATAAGCGCGCCCGGGGATTGACGAGCTCCGGGTGCCGCGCCGCAAAACGCCGCAGCGGCTCGCGCGGCAGCCGGCCGTACCTGTCCGTCCCGCTGAAGCTCCACGGCCAGGCGCCCGCGTAGCCGGCGCTCAGCGCGAATTCCAGATACTCGTCGACACCTCCCGGAAACTCACCGAGAATCACCGGCCGCCGGACGCCGAGGGCGGCGGCCGGCGTCCCGAGCAGACCGGGGTCGCGCTCGGGATGACGCGCGTCCGGATAGGAGTGCACCTGCAGCATGTCGAGCCCGAGCGCCTCGTCATCCCAGGCCCAGAGGTTGTACGCGCGGGCGCACCCGAGCGTGGTGAGCGCCGCCGGGTGTGCCGCGTGGACCAGATGGCTCAGACGCGAGACGAGCTCCGCCAGCTGATCGAACCGCAGCGGCCGCGCCACGCGGCTGCTGAGATCTTGCTCCCACTCTTCGACGACGAAATCCGGCTCGTTCATGAGCTCGTAGGCCAGGACGGCGGATCCGAGATCCGCCCGCGCGCCCGAGGGGCCGTAGCGCCGCACCACCGGCGCCATCACGCGCTCGAGGAGCGCGTCACGGCCTGCCGTGGAGAGCAGCACGCGCGCGCGCCCTTCCGGCAGCTCGGCCTCGTAGGTCAGCCCCGTCACCGGGTCCGCGAGCGTCTCGGCGAGACCGCTGAACATCCAGCGGTGATCGAGCAGGACGAAATCGACCCGGATGTCCGCGTCACGCGCCACTTCGAGCGCGGCGTCGAGGTCGGCGAACAGGTGCGCGTCGGGGCCGGCCGGCAGGCCGCGATCGTCATAGACGATCCCGGCGCGGCCGTCGCAGAAGACGAACCAGCGCACGGACGTGAAGCCGAGCGCCGCCATGTCGGCGAAATCGCGCGCGACCGCCGCCCGGCGCGTCGAGACGCCCAGATGGGGCCGCCACACGCTGGCGCCAAAGTCGAGCCCGTAGAAAATCGTGGTGCCGTCGGTCGACCAGGGATAGTTGCAGCCGTGCAGGTACTTCACAAGTCACAAGTCACAAGTCACAAGTCACAAGTCACAAGTCACAAGTCACAAACCCGCTACCCCGATTGTCGAGGCAGGTGGCGTTCCTCTTGCTTACACATGAAGCACCAAACTACCACCCCCAGCGGAAAACCCTACGATTTACACGAACGTTTGCTGCTGTTTGCTTGTGACGTGGTTCGCGCAGTGCAGTTTTTGCACACGCGCGGGCCGGTTGGGAGGGCAATTTCGTATCAGCTGCTCGCGGCAGGAACGTCCGTTGGAGCCAACTACGAGGAGTCCGACGGAGCATCCAGTAGCGCCGATTTCCTGGCGAAGAACCGCATCGCGCTCAAAGAGGCCAAGGAGACCCGATTCCGACTTCGGGTCTGCCGCCAATCAGAACTGCTGGACGCCTCGTTCGATCCGCTGGTTCGCGAGTCGGACGAAATTGTCCGGATACTCGCAACGATCGTTCACAACACACGTCGTCAGCACGGGTTGTGATGTGCGCCGCACGTTTTTCGACTTCGGCCCTGCCTTTTGTGACTTGTGACTTGTGACTTGTGACTTGTGACTCCCCTCACCTGCCACGCATGATCTGGAGGTACTTGGAGAGCAGCGCCTTGTACGGCCCGGTATAGGCCTGCACGTACTTCGCGAGCCGCGCCTGATCGGCCGGCGACACCGCCAGGCGTTCGCGCGTGACCACGTGATACTGCACGAAGACGGCGGCGAAGAGGGCCGTCTGGTCGGTCGAGTGGCGCGACAGATACCGCTCGAGCACCGGCAGCGCTTCCTGATACCGGCCGGTCATCAGATACGCCGCGGCGAGCCGCTGCGCGATGTCGTCGTCGGCGGGCTGCTGTTCGTGCGCGGGCTTCAGCACGTCGACGACCGAATCGGGCTGCCCGTCGCGCAGCCGCGCGTCGGCCAACAGCAGGTACGCGATCGGAGGACGAGGCTCCTTGCCGATCGCCATCTGCCAGACGCCGGCCGCATCGCGGTCGCGACCCGCGGCCGCAAACACGGCGCCGAGATAGAACGCGGCCGGGAAGAATTCGCGCCGCGGCCCCGCGGCCAGGTGCAGCTGTGTCGCGGCCTCGTTCAGCTGTCCTTTGGCGTACCACTCGAGCCCCTTGAAGAACGCGGCAGCGACCTCGTCACCGGCCGTCAGCGCCTCCAGCGCGGCGGGGCCGTAGCGGCCCGCCCGCGCCTCGGCCAACGGGCCCTTGAGCGCGGGCGACCGTTTCTCCACCGCGTCCAGCATGCCCCGCACGAGCTCCGGCTGCAGCGTCGCCGCACGGTTGAACTGTGCGACCGCGCCGCGCAGAAACGGGACCGGGACCGCACCGTCGGCCGGCGCGTTCAGGATGAAGGGCCGCGCCAGCAGGCCCGCCACCTTGCCGCCGCGCAGCACGCGCGCGCGGGCAACGTAGCGCCCCGGCGGCAGCAGGGCCGCCGACACCACGCCCTGGCCGACGCGCTGGCTTGGTCCGGCCCCGGCCACCAACTGCGCCGGCACTTCGAGCAGCGCCGGCGAGTCCTGGTCGTCCGCAATCTCGAGGTTCACCTTGGTGGCGTCGAGCACGCCGGGGTTGGTCGAGTAGAGCTCCAGGAACGCCCCGACATTGCCGCCGACGCGCGGCTCCACGCCCGGGCGGATCCGTCCGTTGCCGTCGCTCCCCGCATCGCCAATCAGCAGATCGCCGAGCGCGAACTCCTCGCCGTCGAGCTTCCACGCCTTGACTTCCCGGATGATCCCGCCCCGCCGCCCGGTCGCGTCCACCACGCCCAGCCGCAGCTCGTAGCTTCCGGGATCGACCACGAGCTCCGCGAGGTAATCGCGCGTGGCGTTGGCCGCGCCGTTCGGCACCGACAGCACCTGCTTGTCGACGTTGCCCAAGACGACCTTGCCTTCCGCGTCGAGCAGTACGTAGCCGACGGTGAATTCCTCGGGCGCGCCGCCCGGCTGCCCGACGTCGGCCGCGATGATGACCCGTGCCTTGTCGCTCGATCGGTCCTTCTGCGTGAACGTCGTCACCCGCAGCGGGATCTCGGCGACGCCGAAGGGCGACTTCAACGCGTCCATCAGCGTCTCTTCCGCCTTGCGCCGCGTGGTGGTGGCGGACGAGAGGACGAACGCGCGGCGCGAGCGCACGGTGACGTTCTGCCGCCGCACCTCGACGTCGATCCGGTGCTGCCGGTCGTCGCGGTCGCCCGGCGCCTGCTCGACTCCGAGCATGTAGTAGGCCAGCGTCTCCGTCGCGAGGCGCTCGAAGATTCCTTCCCCGGTGCCCGCGACGTAGTACAGGCTGCCCCGCGTGCCCGCCGCGAGATCGCCCAGGCCCTGGACCTGCATGTCGCGGTCTTCTGTCGCGGTGGGGGCGAGGCGGCTGACCGTGATGTCGTGCCGCGGGACGTCGAGCACCAGCACGTGGACGCTGACGCGCGCATACGCCGCGGCGCGGATCACGAAGTCCAGGTCGCTGGGGCTCTCGAGCACCATCCCTTCGGAGATAAGGATGAGCGTCTTCTGGCCCTCGATGACCGACAGCCCGATCAACACGTCGTACAGGCCGCGCAGCGACTCGGTCGTATCCTGACGGACCGACCGCACCATCGTGTCGGCTTCCGACAGGACGTCGCGCTCGCACTGCTCCAGCGCCGGTCCCGCCAGCCTCGGGCACTCGCGCAGCACCACCTGCGCGAAGATGCGGCCGTCGCCGCGCTCGGAGATCGCGACCGCCTCGTAGAGGCCGATGTTGTAGCGCCCCTGGAAGGCCTGATTGCGCCCGACGATCCGCTCCATCGCCTGCCGCAAGCGGAGGTGGTCGTTGGTGAAGCCGACCTGGATCCCGGGCGGCGGATACGCCACCAGCGCGACGCGGTCGGCCGGGCTCAGGCGCTTGAGAAAGTTCGCCGCCGTGTTCAGCAGCGCGCGCGCCGAGCCGAGGCGCGTGCCGATCTGGTCGACCGCAATGACGAACATCCGTCCGTTCGGCGGCTTGAGGTTGGTCGTGAAGAGCGGCTCGAACGGATCCGCCGCTTCGCGGCGGGCGGCGTCAACGTCGATCTTGACGTGCTCGGCCGACACGACGCGGCGCACCTCGCCGTCGATCTTCACCGCGAAGTCGGGCGCCAGCAGGTCTTCGACCGGCTTGCCGTTCCGGTCGGAGACCGCCACGTCGACCGCAATCAGATCAATGCCAGTGCGGAACGTCGGCCCCTGAACGGGCGGTTCAGTCTGGGTTTGTGTCTGGGTTTGTGTCTGCGGTTGCGTCTGCGCCGCCAGCGTGGCGACGGCGGCGGCCAGGACCACGAACGTGCCGAGCAGCCGATTCATAAGGGCTCCGTGCGGTAGTGACCCCGGGGCCGGCACCCCACCGCGCAGGCGCGCGCGGTGGGGCCCGCCTGTGACGACCGGACAATCACAAATCAACGCGCCGAAAAAGGCAAGCGCGACGTTTGCGGGAGCATTGCCGGGCTTCGCCATATAATCGCGCCGTTCCCGACATACCCATGGCGCTGGCCGCTGGAACCCGCGTCGGACCGTATGAGATTGCCGCGCAGATTGGAGCGGGCGGCATGGGTGCGGTCTATTGCGTACCGAACTGCGACTGAGAATGCGCGTGAGTTATCGACCGCCTCCGCCAAGGCTACGGCGAGTCTCGCCGTAGCGCGCTCACGCGCGCGAAGGCGGAAGCCGGACACTATGGACGTTCTCCGTACGTCCCTCGCATCCACCCAGGTCGCGATCCGACGACGATATACTCGATACTCGGCGTACGTGGAGAACATCTATTTCGCGCTGACCGAGGCCTTCAATCGGGAAGCGCCGACGGTTGCGCTCGCCTCCGGGCAGGCGGTCGTCTTCTATCGCATCGCGATCATGAGCAAGGACGGCGACTGGGTGATCCGCGAAACGCCGGACGCGTGCGAGCGCGTGCTCCGCGAGCTTGAGACGCGCGGCGCGAGGTATCGGCCAGGCGCGCCGCTTGACGTCCGCTGGCTAGCCGGCGGATGGTCCAGTCATTTCGAGTTCTTCGACGAGAAGCGACGCCGCATCCGGTGCGACTTCGTGAGCCGCCCACCGCGAGTCCCGTTTGCGTCGCTCGAGAGGCTCTTCAATCGGGCTGCGGAGGGGCGGCTCATTGCGATTGATCCGGAATCGCTTATCCTGATGAAGCGGACCCAACGCGCGAAGGACTATGCGGTGATCGCCGAGCTGGCCGCGCTCCTGCCGCCGGAGCATGAGATTGACCTCACCACCGATCCCGATCGCATGCTTGCGCTCACCTCCGCCGGCTTCTCGTCGAACCGTCCGGCGGTACTCGCTGCCCGGAGTGGCGCCGGGCGGCGCGCTGTCGTCACCGCGCTGGCGGAAGAGACCGACATGCTGCAGCAACAGGACGGTGCACGGCTCGCAGCCTACGACGCGGCCGCCCAACCGTACCTCGCCGAGTGTCGCGCCCTCGAGCTCTCCGAGCTGCCGCTCCGCGAGGCGCATGCCCGCCTGTGCGAGGTTGCCGAACGGCGGCTGCCGCCAGTGATTCGCTGGAGCACCACCGATGCAGATGCTCAGTGACGACGATCGGAACCTGCGCGGGATGACCGATGAAGAGCTGGTGCTCGCCTGGGATCTCTGGTTCGACCTTGCGCAGACGACCAACGAAAGCGATCCCCCCTACACGCACGGCGTGTTCGCTACCGGGCGCCGCTCGTCGCCCAAGAACCATCGCGTGGCGATGCCCGATGGCGGCGCCGACGAAGATTTCCGTCGCATGCCTGAGACGTAGGTCCGGCTCAAGCCGGACGCCACGTACTCTCAGATGCCGTAGAGTTCGGGATCCCAGCGGAGCCCCAGCTCTGAGGGCGGGCCCATGTAGCCGAGCAGCGCCGAGGCGGCCACGACCGCCGGGCTGGCGAGGTACCCCTCGCCCCCGACGCCCATCCGGTTCTGCCAGTTGCGGTTGAATGACGTGATGGCGCGCTCGCCCGCCTTGAGCGCGTCCGGTCCCTGCCCGAAGCACGGGCCGCACCACGACTGTCGGATCTCGCCGCCAACCGATCGAATGACGCCCGCAATCGACTCGCCGCCAAGCCTCGGGTCCGGCCGCTCGATCTGCCGCGCAACCCCCCCGGACCCCGGAAACACCAGGAACGGCCGTTCCGCGCGGGTGGCGCCCGCCCGGCGCGCGTGGTAGATGACGAGCGCCGCCTGGAGCAGGTCGTCGTAGCTGCCGTTGGTGCACGAGCCGATGAGCCCCTTGTCGAAGCGGATGCGCTCGCGCGCCACCTCGTCGGCCGGATACGCGTTCCCCGGGCTGAACGGCTTCGCGATCATCGGCGCCACATCGCCGAGCGACAGCTCTTCGTCGATCGCGTATCGCGCCGCCTCGCCCGGTCCGATCCGCGGGTACGGAAACGCCGTGATTCCTTTCGCGGCGTACCACGCGTACGCGACCTCGTCGGCGGCAAAGATGCCGTTCATCGCCTCGGCTTCCGCCATCATGTTCGCGATCGTGTTGCGGTACGCGATCGGCAGCTGGCGGCCGGCGTCGACGAACTCCACCGACATCCCCTGCGCCTGCTGCGCGCCCCAGCGCCGCAGCAGCTCCAGCACGATGTCCTTGCCGCTCACCCACGGCTGCAGCGCGCCGCCGAAGACGACGCGGCGCGCCTCCGGCAGCGTGAAGTACACGCAGCCGGTCGCCCACCCGAATCCGATCGTCGTCGAGCCGACGCCGATGCCAATGGTGCCGTACGCGCCGTACGCGCGGCTGTGCGAGTCGGCGCCCGGGATGAACTGCCCCGGAAGGACGAGCCCCTGCTCGGGGAAGTAGAAATGGAAGATGCCGTCGCCCGGCGTCGCGTAGTACGGCTTCTCGATCCCGTGCTGCCGCGCGAACGCCCGTCCAATCGCCGTCTGCCGCTCGTCGTCGTCGCGGCCGGTGAAGACGAAGTGATCGTTGGCGATGGCCGCGCGGCGCGGGCGGATCCGGTTCCCGCCCGTGATCTGGTTGAACGTGTGGATGGCGAACGGCGCCGTCCCGTCGGAGGCAGGCAGCAGATCGGCGTACACCCGCAGCGTCTCGCCGGGCGCGACGCGGCGGTCCTTGTCGACCCGATGCGCCCAGACGATCTGCTCCGTCGTCGTCATCCCGCGCGCGAGCCGTTCGTCTGGAAACTCGACGACCGGTTGCCGCCCGGTCGACTCGCGGAACTCGCGTCGGCCGACCGCGATGATGCCGCCGCTCCGGCGGATCTCCTCTTCCTTCGGCGTAAGCGGGAGCGGCTCGTACACCTTCCCCTGCGTGAGGTTCTCGATCCGGCGCGTGTCGGGGTTGAAGGCAAATTCGTCCCCGTCCTGCGCGTCGGCCACCGCCTCCGGGCTCTGGACGACGTGCAGGCCGAGGTTGAGCGCGTTGCGGCGGAAGATGTCGCCCATGTTGCGGCCGCAGACGACAACCAGCTCGAGGCCGGCCTCCTCCGCCACGCCCTTGAGGCCCGCCGGGCTCATCTCGCGCGACGACCCGATCGCGAAACGATCCCCGGCCACGAGGAAATTTTCACCACCCCGGACGCGCGCCCGGAAATCGGGCATCAGGTAACGGAACGCCCCGGCTTTCCACCGTTCGTCGAGCGTCTCGAGGCTTTCCGAGACGCAGTCTGCAGCCGGCGTGATCTGGTCGGTATCGATGGCGTCGAGCTTGCGGCGGTACCTGGCCCCCGGCTGTTTGGGGTCCCAGAAAATGAGCGCTCGGCCGCGGATCTGGCGCATCTCTGAGAAAATAGTACGGCATCCCTTCTGCAACGGCTCAGGTCGGTGCCCTCGGCCAATGGGGACCTGAACCGTGTCATACGACTCTGCTAAGATCGCCGACCTCGACTCTCGAACCCCTATGGATGCCCCGCGGGATACCGCCGTCGCCGAACGGCGGCAGGACACCGAGCGTCGCACGCTTCCCCGCCCCGCGCGTCGGCCGCTGCTGCGCGTCGTCCCTCCGCCTCAGGTCGATCCGGGCGACCTGAAGAATCCGGCGCTGTACATCAACCGCGAGCTGAGCTGGCTCGAGTTCAACCAGCGCGTGCTCGACCAGGCGCTCGACGCGTCGCACCCGCTGCTCGAGCGCGTGAAGTTCCTGGCCATCGTTGCGGCGAATCTCGACGAGTTCTTCATGATCCGGATCTCGACGACGCAGAAGACCCTGCGCGAGGGGATCGAGGACGTCGCGCCCGACGGGCTCAACACCGGGCAGCAGCTCGAGGCGATGCGCGGCCGGGCGCTGCGGATGCTCGAAGAGATTGCCGCCTGCTGGGACGAGCTGCGGCCGCGGCTCGCGGCCGAGCACATCGTGCTGCTGGAGCCGGACCAGTGGTCCGACGGGGTTCGCGACCACCTCCACGCGTACTTTTCGCGCGAGATCTGCCCGGTGCTGACGCCGCTCGCGTTTGACCCCGGCCACCCGTTCCCGCTGATTTCGAACCTGAGCAAGAACTTCGCGGTGGTGGTGCGGCACGGCGGCCGGACGAAGTTCGCGCGGGTCAAGGTGCCGGACGTTCTCCCCCGCTTCATCCCGCTCCCGGAGTCGCTCGGCGCGCCGCGCACGCTGACGTTCGTGTTTCTCGAAGACGTGATCCGCGCCAACATCCACGAGCTCTTCCCCGGCACACAAGTGAAGGGCGCGCATCTGTTCCGGATCGTGCGCGATGCGGACCTCGAGATCGAGCAGGCCGAGGCCGACGACCTGCTCGAGACGGTGGAGACGAGCCTCAAGCAGCTCCGGCACGGCGCGCTCGCGCTGTTGCACGTGGGGTCCGACATGCCGGCGCGCGTGCTCAACATCCTTGTCGACAACTTCGAAATCACCGAGGATCTCGTCGAGCGGACGGACGCGCGCCTCGGCTTCGGCGACTGGATGCAGCTCACCAGGCTGCATCGGCCGGAGCTGAAGGATCCGCCCTTCTCCCCGCCCACGCTCTGGGCGCCGGACGCGGATCCCGACGTGCTGTTCGATCAGCTCCGGTACCAGGACCAGCTGGTCCACCACCCGTACCAGTCGTTCGCATCGGTGGAGGCGTTCCTCCGCGCGGCCGTCAAGGATCCGCACGTGGTCGCGATCAAGATGACGCTGTACCGGATCGGCGCGAACTCGCCGCTGATCGATCTGCTCATCGAGGCGGCGGAGGCGGGCAAGCAGGTGGCGGTGCTCGTGGAGCTGAAGGCGCGCTTCGACGAGCGCAACAACATCCTGTGGGCGAAGCGGCTGGAGTCGCACGGCATCCACGTGGTCTACGGGTTCCCGGACATCAAGACGCACGCGAAGCTCTGCCTCGTGGTCCGGCAGGAACCCGACGGTATCCAGATGTACGTGCATACGGCCACCGGCAACTACAACCCGGAAACGGCAAAGGTCTACACGGACCTCGGGCTCTTCACCGCCGACCCCGACATCGTCGCGGACGCCGCGGAGATCTTCAATTACCTGACCGGCTACTCGAACCAGAAGGAGTTCCGGCGGCTGCTGGTCGCGCCGATCCAGCTCCGGGCGCGCCTGTGCGAGCTGATTGCGCGCGAGGCGGAGCACGCCCGCACCGGGCGCGAGGCCAGGGTCATTATCAAGGTCAATGCGATCACCGACGACCAGATGATCCGCGTGCTGTACCGCGCGGCGCAGGCCGGCGTCTCGATCGATCTGATCGTCCGCGGCATCTGCTCGCTGCGCCCGGGAGTCCCCGGCGTCAGCCACAACATCCGCGTGCGGTCGATCGTCGGCCGCTTCCTCGAGCACTCGCGGATGTTCTGGTTCCTCAACGGCGGGCACGAGGAGATGTACATCGGCAGCGCCGACCTGATGGAGCGTAACCTCGACCGGCGCGTCGAGACGCTCACGCCGGTCCGCGACGAGGACCTGCTGGCACACCTGCGCGACGTCGTGCTGGCCGCCTACCTGCGCGACACCGACCGCGCGATGGTGCTCGACGCGTCGGGCCACTACGGCCGGCCGGACGCGGCGTCAGGCAGCTTCAACGCACAGGAGTTTCTGCTGAAGCACGACGGAGACGCGCTGAACGACTAAATCGTTCGGGTCGTTCGGATCGTTCGAGTCGTTCGACTCGTTCAGAACAGAAGCCACCACACGAAGACGAGCGCGACAACAACCGGGACCATCACGACCGGGTAGGCCATCACCGACGCGGCCAGCAGGATCGTCACTGTAACGAGGAACGCCAGCGGGCCGAGCGGCCACAGCAGCGACAGGACGACGCGCTCGAGCGGCTTCGCATCGCTCATCAGCTGACCCCACACGACTCCAGCGACATACAAAACCGTGATCGCCGCTGGGAAATCTACCGCAGCCACGGCGTGCATGTTACCTGTTACACTCTTGAATTTGTGATCTCTGATTGTTGATTTCCGATCTGTCATTTCCGATTTGTCAGGCTCTGGAGATCTCCCATGACGCTGATCGCGAGGCTCGTCCTCGCGGGTGCGCTGAGCGTCGCGGCACTGCCCGCGGCCGCCCAGCAGACAACCGGCAGCATTGCCGGGCGCGTGATCGACGATCAGAACGCCGGCATTCCCGGCGCCGCCCTGACGGCGCGCAATCCCGACACCGGGTTCACGCGCGCGGTCACGGCGGATGAGAGCGGGCTGTACCTCCTCGCCGCGCTGCCGGTCGGCGCGTACGAGGTGAGCGCCGAGCGCGCCGGCCTGGCCCGCTTCCAGCGCGACGGCATCATCGTCAACATCGCGCAGACGACGGACCTGGATATCGTCCTGCGCGTGGCGCCGCTGACGGAAACGGTGACCGTGACGTCGGAGGCGCCGGTCGTGTCGGTCACTTCCTCGACGGTCGGCCAGGTGGTCGAGACCGCGCGCATCGAGAGCCTGCCGCTCAACGGCCGCCAGTTCGCCAACCTCGCAGCGACCGTCCCCGGCGTCGGCCTCGGGTTCCATTCGGAGCAGAGCAAGAGCTCCCAGTACAGTCCCCAGATCAGCGGCGGCAACGGGAGGAACGTCAACTACATCGTCGACGGCGGCGACAACAACGACGACACCACCGGCGGGCTGCTCCAGCTCTTTCCGCTCGAAGCGATCCAAGAGTTCAACGTGATGACCCAGCGCTTCGACGCCGAGTACGGGCGCGGGGGCGCCGTCATCAACGTCGTGACGAAGAGCGGCACCAACGACCTGGCGGGCAGCTGGTTCACGCTGCTCCGCGACGACAGCATCAACGCCCGCACGTTCAGCGGGCGGATCAACCGGCTCGACAAGCAGGATTACCGGCGCTACCAGTTCGGCGGCAGCCTGGGCGGGCCGATTGTCGAGGACCGCGCGCACTTCTTTGCCGCGTACGAGCGGACGCAGCAGGACACGACACAGGTGGTCAGCACGCTCGGGCTGTTCACCTCCGAGGACGGCGTCTACGACGTGCCGTTCCGCGAGAACCTCTTTACAACGAAGGTCACGGCCACGGCGACGCCGGCACACTACCTGGCGCTCCGTTACGGGCGTGACTGGAACTCGCAACCGGTGGGGGCGGGGCTGCGCGCGGCGCGGTCGTCCTGGGCCACGAGCTTCAACACGTTCGACTCGGTCAACATGAACCACAATTGGGTGGTCCGGGGATCGACGTTGAACGAGCTCGTCTTTCAGTACTCGAATTTCGTCAACGACATCCCCGACACCGGCGCAGGACCGCACCTCCGCTTCCCGAACCGCGTGACCGCCGGTACGAGCCCGTTGGCGAACCAGGGCGTCGAACAGACGAAATGGCAGCTGCGGGACGACTTCTTCTGGACCACCACCGCCCTGGGCGGGCTCGGCCATCAGTTCAAGTCTGGCGTGAACTGGATCCACGAGCCGCACCTCTTCGTCAAGGTGGGCCAGGGGACGAGCGGCATCTTCACGCTGGGCGCCAACGACGTGAGCGGTCCCGTCACGTCGATTCTCCTGATCGGCGGGACCACCGAATTCAACGTGCCGATCGATTCGTACTCGCTCTTTCTGCAGGACGACTGGCGCGTCAGCGACCGGCTGACGCTGAACCTCGGCGTGCGCTGGGACTATGTGGATGGCATTCCGTTCGATCAGAGCCGCAACGCAAACTTCCAGGCGTTGCAGGCGGCGGGCCGCGCCGGCCGGTTCGCCGGAACCGCGCTCGAGGACTTCGGGAAGGAGCCGCGGGGCGACACCGACAACATCCAGCCGCGGCTCGGCTTCGTGTACGACCTGCGCGGCAACGGCCGGGAGATCGTCCGCGGCGGGTGGGGCATCTACACCGACTTCGGCTACACGAACTCGAACGTGCTGACCGCAGCCATCGACGCCGTGGGCGGCGCCGGCCCGATCTTTGTTGCCGTTGCGCCGGCCGGTATCCGCCGGCCCGACGGTACGTTCTTCCTCGTCTCGGACCCGCTCTCCACGATTGCGTCGCAGAACCAGGTGAATCCGAACGCACCGTCGCTGGCCGGCGAGGTCGTCTCGCCGCGGCTCGAGCAGCCGTTTACGTATCAGACAAGTCTCGGCTGGGCGCGCGAGCTGGATCCCGCCACCGCGGTGAGCGTCGACTACGTCCGCGTCGACGGCCGCGACCTCAACCTGCGCCTGCGCCCGAATGCCATCGTTGACGGCCGGCGCTTTCTCGGCGACCTCGAGGTCCAGCCGAACTCGATCAATTTCCGCACGGCCCTCAGCAATGGATCGAGCCGCTACGACGCGCTCATCGCCGCCGTCAGGCGCCGGTTCTGGCGCGGGCTCGACTTCAACGCGTCGTACACGCTCGCCAAGGCCACCAGCGACGTCGGCACCGCGTACGACGAGATCGTCCAGAACCTGGTGCAGGACGTGACGCGTCCCTTCGCGCCCGTGCAGGACGGCCCCTCCACCCGGACCGACGCGCGCCACCGCATCACCGCGAGCGCCATCATTGACGTGCCGTGGGGGTTTCGCGTCTCGCCGATCTTCTTCTACCGCTCGGCGCTGCCGGTGCACACCTTCGAGGGGCTCGATCTCAACGGCGACGGCAACGTCAACGACAAGACCGACCGGGCGTACAGGTTCGCCGGGCTGAACGACGACGGTATCGCGACGGTGGAAGAGGCGGGCGCGTGCGAGACGGTCAACTGCAGCCGCCGTGCGCCGTTTTCGCAGCTGAACCTGCGCGTCAGCCGTGCGTTTCCGCTGTGGGGCACGGTGCGGCTCGAGGCGATTGGTGAGGTGTTCAATCTCTTCAACGCCAAGAATCCGTTCATCCCGCTCATGACGCAGCGGCTGTCGGCAACCGGCGCGCCGCTGTCGTCGTTCATGCAACCGACGGCGTTTGCCGGCGACTTCCATCAGCCTGAGCAGCGCGTCGGCCAGATCGGGTTCCGGTTGACCTTCTGATAAAGTCACAAGTCACAAGTCACAAGTCACAAACCACTGACCAGAACCACTATGTTGTGACTTGTGACTTGTGACTTGTGATTTGTGACTTTATCAGAAGGTCAACCGGAACCCGATCTGGCCGACGCGCTGCTCGGGCTGATGGAAGTCGCCGGCAAACGCCG
>JACPTI010000080.1 GCA_016192845.1 Acidobacteriota bacterium | reverse complement strand
GCGTGTGTCATCCGTCTCCGTTGGCGCGCGTCGCCGTCATGACCCAAGGCAAGAACCGGATGCGGTAGTGCCGCCTGTCCGGGTCTGTGGAGGGGGCGAGGGGTGACCCTCGTCCCTACTCCGACCGATCTGATCGGCTGCCTCGAGCTGACGAGCACGTGGGACTAGCGATGCGCGCGCCGTGGCGCGCGCCTATGAACGACTACCGCGTCGGGCTGCGACACCCGCGCGCGGGGCGACTTTCAGTCGCGCGCGGAGTCTACCGCCTTTCAGGCGGTAGTCGTTCAAGTCGCCGACGCCTCGACCGTGATTGCCACCGAGCCGCGGATCGCGTTCGAGATCGGGCACCCCTTCTCGGCGCCGGCGGCAAGCTCCTGGATCTTGCCGCGATCGATCCCTTCGAGGCCCTCGACCACCGCCTTCAGGTGCGACGAGACCACCTTGAGGCCGGCGTCGCTCCTGTCGCCGGTGACGGTGGCGGTCACGCGGACGCGGCGCGCCTTGCCGCCCTGCTTGCCGATCGTGTTCACCAGCACCATCGCGTAGCAGACGGCATGCGACGCCGCCATGAACTCCTCGGGCGTCGTCTTGCCGTCGCCCTCCGGGGCGATGCGGCTCGGAAACGTCACCGGCACCGAAAATGCGCCGGTGCCGGCCCTGGCCGTCCCGTTGCCTTCCATGAGAGTTCCGGTCCAGTCCACATCAACATGCCGCGCGAACGTTGCCATCTGTCAGCTCCTCCGGGAGTTGGCCTTTAGGCTTTCGGCTTCAGGCTCCGGACGCCCAATGCCCGAAACCCAACGCCCGAAGCCCGCGTGAGTATTGCATATCCTCCAGCGGGATGCGGGATGTCAATCTTGAGCTGGCCGGGCCGAGCCAGCGCCGGCTGGACGGTCTCGGATTGTCGATTACTGGCGCGAGCAGCCGTTCGTGGAGTGGGGCGCAGGGCGCCTGGAGGCGCCAAGTCAGGATTGGACGGTCGATTCGCGTTCGAGCGTGAGGTAGAAGGGCCCCGCCCCGAGGAAGCCGATCCAGAAGGCCCACACGGAGTACGTGCCCCAGCCCGCCCGGTGGATCGCGATGAACTGGGCGTGCTCGCCGACGCCCAGCGTGAACTCGACCGGTTTCTTGAAGAGCGTGTTGTGGACCTGCAGGCGGTGGGGACCTGGGTGCACGTCGCGCGTCAGGACATCCCCGTGCTGGAGGACGCCGATCCGCTCGCCGTCCAGGAGGACGAAGATGTCGCGGTAGCCGACGTCTTCCTTCGATTGCCGCCGCACCGTGATCCTCGCGGTCCACGACGCCGCTCGTGAAAGCGGCGACGGGCGAAGAGGTGACCGCCGAGGAGCTCAGGGGCACCGACGTGCGGCTTCGGATCGGTCATCGCGGGCATTATAGGGCGAGATTTGCAGCCAGCTCATCTGTATCACGTTTGTACATCCTGTAACATTTCTCTACAGGGCCAACGATACTGTATTGAATGCAAACGTCATCGTGATAGCATAGCGCCTCTCATTCGTCGCCGTTTCAGCCAGCCATGCCGACCCCGCAGTCTGCCACCAGCAAACGCCGCCGCCGCGTGCTCGCCATCGACGACGAGCCGGCGATGACCGAATGGCTCAAGATGGTCATCGAGGCCGACGGGTACGAGGTGCGAACCGCCCTCATCGGCACGCGCGGTGAGGAAATTTTCAAGCAGTGGCGTCCCGACGTGGTCGTGACCGACCTGATGCTCCCCGACCTCGATGGCATCGCGCTGCTGCGCCGCCTCAAGGAGATCGACCCCGGGCCGGAAGTGATCATCATCAGCGGGCAGGGGACACTGGCTCGGGCGGTGGAAGCGGGGCAGGCGGGGGCCTTCTTCTTTCTCGAGAAGCCGGTGAGCCAGGACGGACTTATGGACCTGATCCGCCGCGCCATCGAGCAGAGCCGGGAGAAGGCCGAGCACAAGCAGTTGAAGGAACAGATCCGCGGCCATTACAGCTTTGCCAACATCGTCGGGCAGAGCAAGAAGATGAAGGAGCTGTTCGAGCTGGTCGAGAGCGTCGCCGCCAGCGACGCGAACATCCTCATCCAGGGCGAGAACGGAACCGGCAAGGAGCTCATCGCCAACGCGATCCACTACAACTCGAACCGGGTCAAGGGGCCGTTCATCAAGATCAACTGCTCGGCAATTCCGAAGGACCTGATCGAGAGCGAGCTCTTCGGCTACAAGAAGGGCGCGTTCACCGGCGCCCACACCGACAAGGTGGGACTGTTCGAGATGGCCGAAGGAGGCTCGCTGCTCCTCGACGAGATCGGCGAGATGCCGCCGTACCTGCAGACCAAGCTCCTCCGCGTGCTGCAGGAGCGGGAGTACCGTCCCATCGGGAGCGACCGCCTCGTGCACGTTGACTTCCGGCTGATCTGCGCGACGAACATCGATCTCGACGTCGCACTCCGCGACGGAAAGCTGCGCGAGGACCTGTACTTCCGGATCAACACGATCACGCTGCGTGTGCCGCCGCTGCGCGAGCGGACCGAGGACATTCCGCTGCTGTGCAATCACTTCCTCGCCAAGTTCAACGATCGGTATCAGCGGAACGTGCGGTCGATTTCGCCCGCCGCGTACCATCTGCTCATCCGTAACCGCTGGCCGGGGAACGTCCGTGAGCTCGAGAATGCCATCGAACGGGCGGTTCTCGTCTGCAAGACGGGAGAGATTTCGCCGGCCGACCTGCCCGAGACGATCCGGGAAGAGGGGAGCCCGACGCAGGAGTTCACCATTCCGCCCCACCGGACGCTCGCCGAAATTGAGAAGATGGCGATTCTGCAGACGCTCCAGCGGACGAACTGGAACAAGCAGGAGGCGGCGCAGATCCTGGGGCTCTACCGCCCGACGCTCTACAGCAAGATGAAGAAGCACGACATCCAGGACCAGCGTGCCCAGCAAAGGGCCGCTGCCGCTGCCGCCTCAGCACAGCGGTAAGGCGGGTCGGGCGGGGTGGGCAGGCAGGGCCTGCGTCCCTACCACGCCCAACGCGCACAATCCGGGCGACGCCACCCCAGCTGCACCCCACCGCGCAAGAGTGCGCGGTGAGGACCCCGCGCGTTGGGGACCCCACGGAGGCGCCGTGGCACCTGTTTTGGAAGAGGTTTCACTTCGGGCAAGAAGGGAGGACGTGTGAGCGAAGCATCTCGAGTCTGCCTTGGCGCCACGGTTGGCGCGCTGTGCGGGGCTGTTGTCGCCTACCTCTTCTTTACCGGGCGCGGCCGGGAGCTGCGCGACCGGATCGAGCCCGCGATCGACGACCTGCGCGGCGAGCTCGCACGGTTCCAGAAGACGATCGAAAAAGTAGGGGACCTGGCCAACGACAGCATGCGGGTGATGGAAGAGTTCAGGGCCGCCCGGGCGCAATCGCCGTACCCGGCCGGCACGACGTCACACTGACGCCATGATTGAAGGGAATCTGGACACCACCAACGCCCTGCTGGCGATCATGGCGGCCGTGAGCGTCCTCCAGGCGCTCGTCCTCGTCGCGGCCGCCATCGCTCGCGCGCCGGGTCGGCGCTGTGATGTGTGATGGAGGAGGAGCAGCACAATGGCGGACAGCTATGATCGTGACGACTCGGAAGGCGGCGGGGCCGGCTTCATGATGGGGCTGCTGGCGGGCACGGTGCTCGGCGCGGGCCTCGGCATGCTGCTGGCGCCGAAAGCGGGCGCCGATCTGCGCGGCCAGATCGGGCAGCAGGCGCGCCAGCTCGGCAACCGCGCGTCCGAACAGTACCGGCGCGCGACGCAGGCGGCGAGCGGCTGGGCCGAGCGCGGGCGCGAGATGATGAACCCGGCGCGCGAGGCGGTGTCGCGCGGCGCCGAGGAGGCGCGGGGCTACACCGGCGCCACCACCGGCGGGACGTACACCGGCGGCACCACCGGCACGCAGGGCGGCGGCACCGACTACGGCCGGTCGTAAGTCAGGGGTCAGGGGTCAGGGGACAGGAGTCAGGGAGGGCAGGAAAAGCCTGCCCCGTTGCCCATGTCCCCCCTGCCCCCTGCCCCCTGGCCCCTGACCCCTACGATAATCACAGTGTGACTCCGGCCTGGCTCCTGCTCCGTATGCGCGCGGAGCTTCGCTTCTCGGGGCTCGCCGCATGGCGGGGTCTGGTCCGGCTGGTCAGCGGCAACGACCTGACCCACGCCGCGTCGATCGCCTATTACGCGCTGCTCTCGCTCTTCCCGTTCCTGCTGCTCGTCATCTCGATGCTCGGGTCGATCACGGCCGATGATGAAGACCGGCTGGCGGTGCTGACGTTCGTCTTCCGCTACTTTCCGACGCAGTTCGACTTCGTCAACACGCAGCTCGAGGCGTTCCGCCGGGCGCGCCTGCAGCTCGGCGTCGCCGGCGGGCTCGCGCTCATCTGGGCGTCGCTCGGCGTCTTCGGGGCGATCACCACCGCCGTCAACGAAGCGTGGGGCGTGGAACGCCAGCGCAGCTTCCTGAAGCACCGCCTCGTGTCCTTCCTCATGCTGGTGGCTGCCGGCGGCGTCCTGATGGCGGCGCTGCTGGTCGTCAGCGCGGTCGAGGTGGCGGAGGCCTCGTGGTTCGGCGTGATGCTGGCGCGCTTCGAATGGCTGCGCGCGCTCCAGTCGTTCGCCTTCAGATATGCCGCGACGATACTGCTCATCATCGCCGTCGGCCTGGTGTATTACTTCATTCCCAACGCGAAGACGCGGTTGCGCGACGTCTGGGTCGGCGCGGTGCTGACCGGTGTGCTGTGGCGTCTCGGGCTCGAGGGCTTCACCTGGTACATCGGCCGGAGCGGCCAGCTCAGCCTCATACACGGGTCGATCGCGGCCGTGGTCGTTTTCCTGCTGTGGATCTACGTCTCTTCGGTCATCCTTATCTACGGAGTGGAATTCACGGCGGCGTATGTCCGTCTTCGCCGGCGGCGTCCCGACGAGATGCCTGCCGCGCCGACACCGCGCGTATGAAGAGTCAGCGCATTGCGGTCTTCATCTCCTTCGTGGCTGGCATCGTCTTCGTGCTCGTGACGGCAGCACCCGCCGCGCAGTTCTCACTCGTGTCCGTAGAGCAGGAGATCGAGATCGGGCAGCAGGTCGACGCGCAGGTGCGGAAGGAGGTGCCGGAGCTGCGCGACGCGCAGGTGTCTGAGTACGTCCGCAGCATCGGGCGGCGCCTGGTGCGCCAGGCGCCCGGCCCGAAATACGCGTACAGCTTCTCCGTCGCGGATTACCGCGAGATGAACGCGTTCGCGCTCCCCGGCGGCCCGGTCTGGCTGCATCGCGGCGTGCTGCACGCGGCCACGAACGAGTCGCAGGTGGCGGGCGTCCTGGCGCACGAGGTCGCGCACATCGCCCAGCGCCATGCGGCCGATCAGCTCACCAAGGCGATGATGGCCAATCTGGGGCTCGGCCTGCTCGGCGCGGTGCTCGGCAACGGCGGCGGCGCGAGCGCCGCCCAGATGGCCGCTGCCTTCCTCACCAACGGCATCTTTCTCAAGTTCAGCCGCGATGACGAGCGGGAAGCCGACGCGGTGGGGCTCCAGCTGATGCGGCGCGCCGGCTGGGACGGCCGCGGCATGGTGGAGCTGTTCGAGATCCTCCAGCGCGAGGCGCGCCGCAACCCGACGAGCGTCGAGGTGTTCTTTTCGAGCCACCCGTCGCCGCAGGACCGGATCGCCCGCCTGCAGTCGGACGTGGGACGCGGCGCGGGTGGGACGCGTGACACGCCGCAGTTCCAGGCGATCAAGGCGCGGCTGCAGAAGATGTCCCCGCCGCGGGCAATGCCGCGAAACTGATAGGCTTTAGGCTTTGGGCCTTAGGCTTTGGCCGGAACGCCCAGAGGCCGGAGCCAAGAGCCCCGAAGCCCATGTCTAACCGCCTCGCCGCCGAGCAGAGTCCCTATCTCCTCCAGCACAAGGACAATCCGGTCGACTGGTACCCGTGGGGAGAGGCCGCCTTCGAGAAGGCGCGCCGCGAGGACAAGCCGATCTTCCTTTCCGTCGGCTACTCGACCTGCCACTGGTGCCACGTGATGGAGCACGAGAGCTTCGAGAGCCCCTCGGTCGCCGAGATGCTCAACGAGCACTTCGTATCGATCAAGGTGGACAGGGAAGAGCGCCCCGACGTCGACCGCGTGTACATGACGTTCGTCCAGGTCACGACCGGCTCCGGCGGGTGGCCGATGAGCGTCTGGCTGACCCCGTCGCTCGAGCCGTTTTACGGCGGCACCTACTTTCCTCCAACGTCGCGGTGGGGGCGGCCGGGCTTCGTCGAGGTGCTCGAGGAGATCGCCCGCGTGTGGCGCGACGATCGTGAGAAGGTGGTGCAATCGGGCAAGGCGATCGTCGAGCGCCTCCGGTCGCTCGGCGGCGCGACTGGCGCCGCGGTCGTGCCCGGCACCGACGCGCTCGACGCCGCGGTCCGCGAGTTTGCGGCGTCCTTCGACGCGCGGCGCGGCGGGTTCGGCGCCGCCCCGAAATTTCCCCGGCCGAGCGAGTTGCTGTTCCTGCTGCGCGAGCACCGCCGTACCCGCGCGACGGAGCCGCGAGACATGGTGCTGGCCACGCTCCGGGCGATGGCGCTCGGCGGCATGCGCGACCACCTGGGGGGCGGGTTTCACCGCTACTCGGTGGACGCCGACTGGCGGGTGCCGCACTTCGAGAAGATGCTCTACGACCAGGCGCAGCTCACGCTCGCCTACCTCGAAACCGCGCAGCTGGCCGGCGACCGTTTTTTCGCGGCCGTTGCCGCCGACACGCTCGCCTATGTGCGCCGCGACCTCACCAACCCGGAGGGCGGGTTCTATTCGGCCGAGGACGCCGACAGCGTGCCGCCGGAACGGGCGCACGAGGCCGCCCCGCACAAGAGCGAAGGCCCGTTCTACATCTGGCTCGACGAGGAGATCGGGCGCGCGCTCGGCCCCGATGCCGACTTCTTCCGCCTGCGCTACGGCGTGCTGCCGGACGGGAACGCGCCGTTCGATCCGCAGAACGAGTTCGCGCACAAGAACCTGCTGTACACGGCGCGGTCGGTCGAGGAGATCGCCCGGATGACCGGGCACCCGGCGGAGGAGGTGGCGTCCGCGCTCGATCGCGCGCGCGCCACGCTGCTGGCGGTCCGCTCGACGCGGCCGCGGCCGCATCTCGACGACAAGATCCTCACCGCCTGGAACGGGCTCATGATTGCGGCGTTCGCGCGCGCGGCGCGCGTGCTCGAGAACGGCGACGCGTATCTGGCCGACGCCAGGCGAGCCGCCGCATTCGTCCGCGCACGGCTCTGGAGAGCGGCCGATGAAACGCTGCTCCGCCGCTTCCGCCAGGGCGAGGCGGCGGTCGAGGGGTACGCGGAGGACTACGCGTATCTCACTTTCGGCCTGCTGGAGCTGTTCCAGGCCGACGGCGACCCGGCCTGGCTCGAATGGGCGCTCGCGCTGCAGCGGCGCCTCGACGGGCTCTTCCGGGACCCGGCGGACGGGGGCTGGTACAGCACCACCGGGAAAGACGCCTCGGTGCTCCTGCGGCTCAAGGAGGAGTACGACGGCGCCGAGCCGGCGGCGAGCTCGGTGGCGGTGCTGAACCTGCTCACGCTGTCACACCTCGCCGGTTCAATTCCCAACGCGCCAACGCCCAACTCCCAACCGTTGGGAGTTGCGGAATTGGGAATTGGGAGTTCGTATCACGAACCGATCGCGCACGCCTTCGCGATGTTCGGCGCGAGCGCGTCGATGCGCGGCCGCGCTGTGCCGATGATGCTGGCGGCGCTCTCGACGTACTACGCCGGCATGCCGCAGATCGTGCTCGTGGGCGAGCGTGAGGCGCCGGACACGCAGGCGCTCGCCGCGGTCGTCCGGCAACACTACCTGCCGACCGCGGTCGTCGTGCCGGTGACCGGCGCTCACCAACAGGTGCTCGCGCGGCTCCTGCCATGGACGGCCGCGCTCACCGCGCGCGGTGGCCAGGCGACGGCGTACGTCTGCGGCGACTTCGCCTGCCACGCGCCCACGACCTCCCCCGACGATCTCGACGCGCAACTGCGAGAACTCTAGAGTACGCTGACGGGATGGAGTTCACGGTCGAGATCTGGCTGCGCGGCGACAATCACGCCACGACGGCAACGATTGCGCCGGTGGCGCGGGAGCCGAGGGCCTGGACCGACGCCGACGTGGCGACGGTGCTGGAGGGAATGCTGAGGGCACTCGAGCGTGCCAGGCACCCTGAGACGGCGCTAGACCGGCCGATCGCACTCCGCGGCTTCAGCTGGATCGTCAGCCCGTTCGAGACGGGCGGGGTCGTCGTCGCGCTCGAGCTCACGCTCGGCGCTGTCGTCGCCGGGCCGTTCGACGTGGCGGAGCGCGACCTGACGGCGGCGATTGAGCGCGTCATTGCCGCCCAGCGCGAAGCCGCCGGCACCATTCGTTGAAGTAGGCAGTAGGCTGCCCACTGCCCACTGCCTACTACTTACAGGTTTCCGCCAGCTGCTGCACCGCCACGAGGTTCAGCCGCCGTTCGTTGGGCGCGGCAATCAGCAGCCCCTTGACGAGGAGCTTGCGGCCGTCCTGCAGCTGGCCGGTCGCATTGGCGACCTCAGGCCGGGTGAACGCCGCGCGCTGGCTCGACTTCAACAGCTCTTCCTTCGTCAGAAACTCCGGAGTGCCGAGGAGCACGTAGCGGCTGGTCCCGAGCGCTTTCTTGCGCGCCTCCTCGATCTCTTTGGCACTCATGAACAGCGTCGGGGTTTCGACGCCCTCGGTCGCATTGGTCAGCGTCCACGCGCCCTGTGGGGCGCGGCGCGCGCATCCCACCACGCTGACGAGCGGAGCCGCGGGCCTGTCGGCCTGCGCCTGCTGCGTGAAGGCGCGCGCGTCCACGCCACACGCCACAAGGGCCAGCATCCCATACGCGACACGTCGGCTCATGGGCCCGCTCCGTCTCATGTACAGAGGGGCCGACCTGAAGGTCGGCCCCTACTTGATTGCCGGCGGCCTGGCGGATTCATCCTTGGTGTACCACATCGTCCCGAGATTCCGATACTCGCCGCGGTCCACCGAGATCTCCGTCGTCACGCGGTAGGCGAACGGCGACGTCAGGTAAAACCGGCCTCGCAGCTGGATGCGTGCGCCGTTGTGCTCGAACGGCGGCGTCTCGAAGTGCAGATTGCACGTGCCGCCGAGATCGCAGCCCAGATGCCCCGTTCTGAGGAGCGCGACGCCCCGCGTCACTTCGTAGCGCGTGTAGAACTGGCCGGCGAACGTGTCCTGGTAGAGGATCATGCCCCTTCCGGTGAATGGACCGTCGGGGCCTTCCCCCTTGATCGTGATGTCCCAGTAGCGGCCGTCCCACACGTTTCTGACGACTTCCAGCCCGGAGACCGGTCCACCTGCGCCGAGGGGGCTCTCGGATACGCTCGCCTCGAACTTCCATTCGCCGACGAAGTAGTCCATGCTGAACTTCGGCTGCGCGTCGGTCTCGGTGGTGAGAATGCCGCCCTGCGTCGCGCCCGGCTGCGGCTCGCGCCGCAGCCGCTCCTCCTGGGGAGTTTCGCGAGGAGCCTGCGGGGCGGCTGGTCGCTGAGCCGATGCGGGCACCGCGAGCAGACACCCACACACCAGCACGAATGCGAACGCCGGCCCTGTGTTCATGCGAGCCCTCCGACGAACCAGTAGGCAGTAGGCAGTAAGCGGCGGAAGGCGAGTCGACCGCCTACTGCCCACTGCCTACTGCCTACTGCCGACTGCCGACTAAAAGCGAAGGGGCCGAGCGCGAGCCCGGCCCCTGCCCACTCGAAGACTGAACGTGACCGCTACCGCCGTCCGGTCGTGGTCTGTGGCACCGCCACGCTTCGCTGCAGGCGAAGATCCTGTTTGTCGACCGAGATGTCGAGGAATCCGACGTACATCTCGTCCCAGCTCTGCTCGGACCAGTAGACCTCCTTGTGCGGCGCCGGGTTCCATTTGTTCGCGGCCGAGTTGTCGTACGAGCCGACCGTCTTGGTGCTGCCAGCCGGAATCTTCTTCGGCTCCTTCAGCTCGTAGAAGATCTGCCAGTTGAAGTCGTAGTTCGGGACGCTCAGCAGCACCTCTTCGCGGCCGTCGGGATAGGTCAGCACGTACGTCATTTCCTTGCCGCGCGTGTGCATGTGCGGCCACAGCACGTACAAGGTCACGTCGTCCGGGAACGCCCTGATGGCCGTGATCGCCCAGTTCTTCGCGTGCGGCGGGATGACCGGAATTGCCGGGAAGCCGGCGTTCCCAACGCCGCTGGTACGAACCGGCGTGAACTCGTCATCGGCAAGCTGCTTACCCTGGACGATGTGCGTCGTGCGCCCGGTGGTGACTTCCACGATCTCGTGCGTGATTTCCTGCTGGAACCACAGGCCGACGCGCGTCCGATCCGGCACCGGCTTGCCGATCGGCGTGTAGTGCAGGCCCCATGCGATGTACCCCTCCGTGGGGATGCGCTTGCCTGCGCCCTCGCGGAACTGCTGGAAGTTGCCGCCCGGGACGTAGCAGCAGAACCTCGTGCCCGATTCCGTCCGGCGGCCGACCTGGTTGACGTCGACTTCGCCGGCGGCTTCGTTGGCGTCGCCCTGGAACCCGACCGACTTGCCGGTCCTCGCATCGAGCAGCGCGCCCGGGACGATCGGACCGCCAGGCCACGCCTCGCCGGGTCCGACCTTCTGGCCGGGCGCCAGCCTTGGCAAGACGCCCCAGCTGGCGTGGTGGACCGCCGGGACGACGCCCGGCAGGATCTGAATGGCCTCGAGGAAATGCTCCTTCTGCCGCAGCTCCGGCGGGAGCTCCTGATAGATCGTGAAGTTCGGCAGCTCCCCCTCAGCCGGGACGTTGAAGGGGTGAGCCATCTCGATCACCATGTCCGGCGGCCGGCCGGACGGATGGGTCCAGCCGTCGTTGAACGCCGGCAGCTGAGCGGTGAGCGGTGTATTGCCTTCCGGAGCCCCTCCGTCGACCCAGTCAACGATCGTTTTGATCTGCTCGGGGGCCAGCCGGCGGTCGTTGCGGAAGGTGCCGTACCTGCCGTCCGCCCGCCACGGCGGCATCTCTCCTCTGAGGACCTTGTCCCTGATGGCCCGGGCCCAGGGACGCACCTCCCTGTAGGACATCAGGCTCATGGGCGCGACCTGGTTCGGGCGGTGACAGGTCACG
The DNA here is from genome assembly GCA_016192845.1 of Acidobacteriota bacterium. Lineage (GTDB taxonomy): Bacteria > Acidobacteriota > Vicinamibacteria > Vicinamibacterales > UBA2999 > MELF01. The sequence continues at coordinate 18,860 of JACPTI010000080.1, read as the reverse complement.
CAGCTTCCAAAGACGATGGGCGCGACATCCTTGTTGAAAGTGGGCGTGGGTTCGACCTGCGTGCTAACCGGGGCGGGTATGGCGCAGGCGACAACGGCGGCGACGAAGACCAATGGGGCGGTTCTCATCTTGGTCTCCTTTGTGTGCGGCCGGGAGGTCGGCCAATCCTAGCGCAGCCGCGCGAGGACGGCAAGCGACTGCCCCGTTCGGGGGTTAGAAGGGCTTAGAAGCGGTAGGTATACAGAATCTTCGACGCGAAGCGCTTGTCGACCGTCGCAAACCGGTCGAGCAGCGGCTCCTCGACCCAGTTGTGCGTGTACACCAGGTACAGGTCGTTGCCGGGGGTCAGAATCCACCGGAACCGCGACTGCCAGCCGAGCACCGCGCTCTGGCTGTCGTACTGGATGTTGTTGACGAGCGCGAGGAACGGAGAGAACTGCGTCTCGGCAATCACCCGGTACAGCCTCGTGGTGAAGCGCCCCTCGGGCAGCGTGATGTTGTTCCACTGGCCGTTGAGGAACAGGAAGTAGCCCGGCCGCAGCCGCAGTGAGAGGTTCAGCTGCCGCTCCGTCCGCGTGCCGGAATAGAAGTCGCCCACCTCGACGCGGCCGTTGACGGCGACCGTCCGCCGGTTCGCCGTCTGGCCGACGACGCGGTACCGCGTGAACTCGTACTCGGATCCGACCGGCAACGTGATGCCGCGGCTGATGGCGAACGGCGTGTCGAGCCGCTCCCGCCGGTTGATGACGCTGACGAAGACGTTGTCCTGCGTGTGCGTGCTAACGCCGAACACCGACAGGTCCAGCTCGCGCATGAGGAGTTCGTTCTTGAGGTCGGTCATCAGGTCGAGCGTCGTCCCGAACCGGAACTGCCGGACGATGGGATTGTTCGCCGGCCGGGGCTGAAAGGCGATCATGGGCGCATAGCGCCGGTAGTTCAGCCGGCGGACGAACCCGATCGCGGGATCGAAGCTCTCCTGCACCTCGGTCGCCTGAAACGCCGCCACCCACCGGTCGTTCGGATAGTCGACCGAGAGTCCGAACGCCGAGTTGCCGTCGGCCGCGTCGGGACGCGTCGTATGCAAGAACCAGGCGCCGACCTCCAGGTTGTCCTTTCCCCGGAAGTTCGACGTGCCCAGCGACATATCAAGGCCGGCGGTGTGCCGGGCTTCGCCGCCGAGGGTCCGCGGGTCGCGGCGCGTGTACATGGCGCCGACGTAGGACTGCGCCAGGATGCGCCGCTTGACGCGCGCCACGGTGAAGTCCTCGCTCGCGAACCCGTTGTCCTGGCCGGTCCGGACGTGGAGCAGCCCGATGTCCTGCGCACCGACCTGGCCGGTCACTTTGGTGCCGAAGTCGATCGTCTGCGGCGTGGCGTCCGCGCTCAGGCCGACGCGGCGGCTGAAGAACGGGATGACGAGGTCGTCGCTGTTGTTGTTGGTGCCTTCGCCGAACCAGAATCCGCCGTTGCCGCGGCGATCGCTGTTGCTGCCGAAGTCGAGGAACGTGGCGCCGTCGAGGAAGAAGTCGCGCCGCTCGGGGAAGAACAGAGAATACCGGGTCAGGTTGACCTGGCGCTGGTCGACTTCCGTCTGCGCGAAATCCGTGTTGACGGTGAAGACCGTTCGCAGCAGCGGCGTCGGATTGAAGAAGAGATCGAGGCCGGCGTTGGCATCCCCCTGCATGGCGCGCTGGCCGCGCCCCGGCGACGCCTGCGACGTGAAGACGCCGTACGGCTTGACGTCGAGCCCGCGCCCCTGCGTCACGTCGCGGATGCCCGTCACCAGGCCGGTGTTGCTCATCCGGCGCAGCCCCTGGTTGCGCGCCCACCCCATCCAGAGGCTTTCCTCGTTCTTGCGGCGGACGGTGCGCTGGAAGTTGATGCCCCAGGTGTCGGTGTTCGGGTTGAAATTGAGCGTGCGGAACGGAATCTTGATCTCGAGCGTCCAGCCGATCTCGCTGCGGCGATGGCGCGCGTCCCAGATGCCGTCCCACTGCCGGTTCTCGCCGTTGATCCCGATGAGCGAGTCGGCCATCAGCCCGGAGGGATTCATCTCGAAGAAGTAGCCGCTGCGGCCGTCCAGGAAGGTGTCGATCACCCACTGGAACCGGTCGTCGGAGCCGAGCCCTTCGTCGCGCCGCCGCTGCCAGCCGATCCACCCGTCCGGCTCGGAGTCGTACGCGGTCACGCCCAGGTACAGCGCGTCGTCGTCGAAGACGATCCGGACCTCGGTCGGCTCGGTGGCCGGACGGCCGTTCTGCGGATCCTGCTGAATAAAATTGCTGGCGGGGACGGCGCGGCCCCAGAACGGCTCGTCGAACCGTCCGTCGAGCGTGACGGTTTCCCCGTCGGCCAGCCGCAGCGCCGTCATCGTGCGGCGGCCGCCGTTGTCCCCCTGGCCGTTCCCCTGACTCCCGGCCTGGCCCTGCTGGGCTGCCGCCGGCAGCACGGAAACGAACAGCAGACCGGCGACAGACAGGAGTCCTCGGACTCCCGGGCGACACATGCTCATCGGAAATTTTTTCCCTGGCGGCGCAGGAGTCGGGCCAGACCTCACCCGACTGCTTCTGATACGACACCGCAGCCCCGCGCGTTGACACACACAGGGCCACTCGCGGTTCAGGGGGTGCCCGAATTGTACCTCAGAGAACGGCTGAGGTGCCAGTCTCGTTGCGCAGGCTGAAGCCTGCGCGCTACACACGGGCGCAGGCGCATGACACCTGTGCCTGTAGAGCGCACGCTTTAGCGTGCGCTAGAACCGGTACGTATAGAGCACCTTCGACGCGACCCGCCTGTCGAGCGTCGAGAAGCGGTCGAGCAGCGGGTCGTCGCGCCAGTTGTGCGTGTACACCACGTAGAGGTCGTTGCCCGGGGTCAGGATCCACCGGAACCGCGATTGCCAGCCGAGCACGGCGCTCTGCGAGTCGTACTGGACGTTGTTGGTGACGCCGATGAACGGCGAGAACTGCGTCTCGGCGTTGAACCGGAACAGGCGCGTGGTGAAGCGGCCCTCCGCCAGCTTCACGTTGTTCCACTGGCCGGTGACGAAGAAGAAGAGCCCCGGACGCACGCGCACCGACAGGTTCACCTGCTGCTCGGCCCGCCTGCCGGAATAGAAGTCGCCGAGCTCGACGGCCATATTGACGGCCAGCCGGCGCCTGTTCGCCGTCGACAGGAACATCCGGTACCGGTTGAACGTGTACTCGGCGCCAAGTGGGAGCGTGATGTCGTCGGCGATCTCGAACGGCGTGTCGAGCCGCTCGTGCCGGCGGGCGAGCGACAGCCGGAAGTTGTCCGTCGAGTGGAACTGGACGCGCATCAGCTGCACTTCGAGATTGCGCTTCAGCAGGTCGTTGTGCAGGTCGGTCTGCGCATCGAAGCCCGCGCCGACGGTCACCTGCCGGATGTACGGGTGATTGGCGGGGCGGGGGCCGAACTCCACGTTCTGGCTGTACTGGCGGTACTCGCGCCGCGAGACGAAGCCGATCGCCGGGTCGAAGTGCTCCTGCACCTCGGTCGCATCGACCCGCACGTCCCACAGATCGTTGGGGTACCGAAGCGTCGCGCCGAACGCCCCGTTCCCGCGCGAGACACCCGGGCGGCTGTTGTACAGGAGCCAGCCGCCGCCTTCGAGGTTCTGGTCGCCCAAGAACGTCGACGTGGCGAGCCGCAGGTCGACGCCCGCCGAATGGTCCGCGCCGGCGCCGGAAGTGCGCGGGTCGCGGCGGGTGTAGAGCGCGCCGACGTAGGACTGGCGTAGCAGCCGGCGCTTCACGCGCGCCACGGTGAAGTCTTCGCTCGCGAAGCCGTTGTCCTCGCCCGTGCGCACGTGAAGGAGCCCCACGTCCTGCGCGCCGGCCTGGCCCGTCAGCTTGGTGCCGAAGTCGATCTTCTGCGGCGTGGCGTCGGCGCTCAGGCCGATCCGCCGCGTGAAGAACGGGATGATCCGCTCGTCGTCGGCGCGCCCGAACCCGAAGAAGTTGTCGCCGCCCGTGGTGCTGCTGGCGAAATCGAAGAACGTGGCGCCGTCGAGGAAGAAGTCACGCTGTTCGGGAAAGAAAAGCGAGTAACGCGTGAGGTTCACCTGCCGCTGGTCCACCTCGGTCTGCGCGAAATCCGTGTTGATCGTGAAGTTCGCCCGCAAGAGCGGCGTCGGGTTGTAGAAGAGATCGAGGCCGGCGCTCGCGTCGGTGGCCGCCTGCGGCTTGCCTCTTCCTGGCGAGGCCAGCGACGAGACGAGGCCGTACGGCTTGACGTCGAGCCCGTGCCCCTGCGTCACGTCGCGAATGCCGGTCAGCAGCCCGGCGTTCGTCATGCGCCGGATCCCCTGGTTGCGCGCCCATCCGCTCCAGATCGACTGCTCGTTCTTGCGGCGGACATCGCGGCGGAAGTTGATGCCCCAGGTGTCGCTGTCCGGGTTGAAGTTGAGCGTACGGAACGGAATCTCGATCTCGATGGTCCAGCCGATGTCGCTGCGGCGGACGCGGGCGTTCCAGATGCCGTCCCACTCGCGGTTGTCGCCGTTGAGCCCCATCAGCGAGTCGGCCATCAGGCCCGACGGGTTCATTTCGAAGAAGTAGCCGGTGCGGCCGTCGAGGAACGTGTCGATCGTCCACATGAACGCATCGTCGGCGAAGAGCCGCTCGTCACGCCGCATCTGCCAGCCGATCCACCGGTCGGGCTCCGAGTCCAAGCACGTGACGCCGATGTACAACGCCTCGCGATCGAAGACGACGCGCACCTCGGTCTTCTCGGTCGCCGGGCGGCCGTTGGCGGGATCGATCTGGATGAAGTCGGCGGCGGGCAGCGCGCGAGACCAGAACGGCTCGTCGAGCCGGCCGTCGAGGGTGACCGACTCGCCGTCGGCCAGCCGGACGGCGGCGACCGTGCGCCGGCCTCCGTTGTCGGGCGTACCCTGGCCGTTCACCTGGGCCAGGGCGGCCGGGGCGCAGACACACAGCAGGGCGCCGAACAGCGGGAGCCGTCTGACCCCCGTCCGAACCAACTTCATGCTGATTTCGAAGTCCGTAGCGTCCGGCGGTTCCGCCTTCGCCTCCGGCTACGGCGGGACCTCGCCGTAGCGCGCAGCGCGGAAGCGGGCAGCCGGATCAGGAGCCGGGGTAGGCCTCGCCCGATCACCAATACGGCAGCGGGGCGCCATATGTTGACACGAAGGGCGTTAAAACCGGTAGGTGTAAAGGATCTTCGAGGCGAGCCGCCGGTCGAGCGTCGCAAACCGGTCGAGGAGCGGCTCGTCGAGCCAGTTGTGGGTGTAGACGACGTAGAGGTCGTTGCCGGGCGCCAGGATCCACCGGCAGCGCGCCTGCCAGCCGAGCACCGCGCTCTGCGTGTCGTACTGGATGTCGTTGACGAGCGCGACGAACGGCGAGAACTGCGTTTCGCCGACGAGCCGGTACAGCCGCGTGGTGAAGCGGCCTTCCGGCAGGGTGACGCTGTTCCATTCGCCGCCCACATAGACGATGAGCCCCGGGCGGGCGCGGAGGGTGAGATTGATCAACTGCTGGCTGCGCGCGCCCGAATAGAAATCGCCGGCTTCGATGCGCGCCGTGACCGCGAGCATCCGTCGATTGGCGGTCTGGGCAAAGACGCGATACCGCGTGAAGTCATACACCGCGCCGAGCGGGAGCGTGATGTCCGGAGCAATCTGGAACGCGTCATCCAGCCGCTCGCGGCGGCGGGTGGCGCTGACGGCGACGTAGTCCTGGGAGTGGAAGTTGATGCCAAGGAGTGTGGCGTCGATGTCGCGCGTGATCAGATCGTTCCGCAGGTCGGTCATCACGTCGAGCGTGGCGTTGAACCTGACCTGCCGGATGTACGGGTGATGGTCCGGCCGCGGCGCAAACTGCACCATCGGCGCGTAGCGGCGATAGCTCCGCCGCCGGATGAAGCCGACCGCGGGATCGAAGTCCTCCTGCACCTGAGTGCTCTCGTATCGCGCGCTCCACCGGTCGTTCGGATAGTCGAATGTCCCGCCAAGGGCCGTGCGGCCGCCGCGCCCGTCGGGACGGGTGGCGTGAAGGAACCATCCGTTCACTTCGAGATTCTGCGAGCCCCTGAACGCGGAGGTGGCCATCGAGAAGTCGAGGCCGGCCGTCTGGCGGGTCCGGCCTGCCGCGGCTCGTGGATCGCGGCGCGTGTACAGCGCGCCGAAGTAGGACTGTTGAAACACGCGGCGCTTGACGCGCGCCACGACGAAGTCCTCGCTCGCCAGTTCCTCGTCCTCGCCCGTGCGCACGTGAAGGAACCCGACGTCCTGCGCGCCGATCTGGCCGGTCATCTTCGTCCCGAAGTCGATCTTCTGCGGCGCGCCGGCCGCGCTCAGACCGATGCGCCGGCTGAAGAAGGGAATGACCTGATCGTCGTTGCTGCCACCGCCGCTGCCGCCGACGCCGCTGCCGAAGCGCCGGTTCCCGTCGCTCCCGAAGTCGAGGAATGTCGCCCCGTCGAGGAAGAAATCCCGCCGCTCGGGAAAGAACAGGGAGTAGCGCGTCAGATTCACCTGCCGCTGGTCGACTTCGGTCTGCGCGAAGTCCGTATTCACCGTGAACACGGTCCGCAGCTCCGGCGTCGGGTTATAGAAGACATCGAGGCCCGCGTTGGCGTCACCTCGCATGGCAGGTCTGCCGCGCCCGGGCGACGCCAGCGCGGTCACGACGCCGTACGGCTTGATGTCGAGGCCGCGTCCCTGCGTCACGTTCCGAACGCCGGTGACGAGGCCGGCGTTCGTCAGCCGTGCGAGCCCCTGATTGCGCCCCCATCCGGTCCAGATGCTGACCTCGTTCTTGCGCTGGACCGTCCGCTCGAAGTTGATGCCCCACGTGTCGCGGTTCGGGTTGAAGTTGAACGTCCGAAACGGCAGCTCGACCTCGAGCGTCCAGCCGATCTCGCTGCGTCGTGCGCGGGCATCCCAGATACCGTCCCATGCCCGGTTACCGCCATTGATGCCGAGGAGCGCGTCCGCCATGTGCCCGAGCGGATTCATCTCGAAGAAATAGCCGCTCCGGGCGTCGAGGAAGGTATCGATCGTCCACCGCAGCTTGTCGTCCGACGGCAGGCCCTCGTCGCGCCGGCGTTGGTACGCGATCCAGGCGTCCGGCTCCGAGTCGTAGCAGGTGATGCCGAGGTACAACGCGTTGGCATCGAACGCGATGCGAACCTCCGTCTGTTCCGTGGCCGGCATGCCGTTGTCGGGATCGATCTGGATGAAATCGCCGCCCGGCACCGCCCGCGACCAGACCGGCTCGTCGAGCCGTCCGTCGAGCGTGATCGACTCCCCCTCGGCCAGCCGCGTGGCGACAATGGTGCGCCGGACGCCGTTTTCGGAGACGGTCTGCGCAGCCAGCGCGCCCTGCCCGTACGCGATCAGCAGGGTTGCCGTCGCGAGGACCCGCCTGACGCGAGACGACGGCAGGTTCATTGTCGTCCGCGCGCTAGAACCGATAGGTATACAGGATCTTCGAGGCGAGCCGCCGGTCGAGCGTCGCAAACCGGTCGAGGAGCGGCTCGTCGAGCCAGTTGTGGGTGTAGACGACGTAGAGGTCGTTCCCAGGGGTGAGGATCCAGCGGAAGCGCGCCTGCCAGCCGAGCACCGCGCTCTGGGTGTCGTACTGGATGTCGTTGACGAGCGCGACGAACGGCGAAAACTGCGTCTCGCCGACGAACCGGTAGAGGCGTGTGGTGAAGTGCCCCTCGGTGAGCTTCACGGCATTCCACTCGCCCCCGACATAGACGATGAGCCCCGGGCGCGCGCGGACGGCGAGATTGATCTGCCGCTCCGTGCGCGTGCCGGAATAGAAGTCGCCCGTTTCATAGCGTCCGCTGACCGCCACCACGCGGCGCTCGGCCGTGCGGGCGAAGATCCGGAACCGCGTGTAGTCGTACTCCGCGCCCGTCGGCAGCGTGATGCCGCGGCTGATCCGGAACGGCGCGTCGAGGCGTTCCTGGCGGCGCGACGCGTTGATCGACAGATGGTCGCTCGTGTGCATCATGATGCTGAACAGCGTGACGTCGACCTCGCGGTTCAGCAGCTGGTTCTGGCGGTCGGTCATCACGTCGGACGTGGCGCCGAACCGGAACTGGCGGATGTACGGGTGGTTGCGCGGACGCGGCCCAAACTGGAGCGTCGGCGCGTAGCGCCGGTAGTTCTGCCGGCGGAGGAAGCCGACGGCCGGATCGAAATGCTCCTGCACCTCGGTCGTCTGGAACCGCGCGTACCAGCGGTCGTTCGGATACTCGAGGATGGCGCCGAAGGCGGAGGTGCCTTTCGTGGTATCAGGCCGGGTGGCGTGGAGGAACCACGCCCGGAGCTCCAGGTTCTGCGATTCGCGGAAGCGTGAGGTGGCCAGCGACATGTCGAGCCCGGTCGTGTGCCGCGCGTCGCTCCCAGCGGTGTGCGGATCGCGCCGCGTGTACAGAGCGCCGATGTACGACTGCGTGAAAAGGCGCCGCTTTACGCGCGCCACCGTGAAGTCCTCGCTGCTGAAGCCGTTGTCCTCGCCGGTGCGCACGTGGAGCAGCCCGACGTCCTGGCCGCCCAGCTGGCCGGTCACCTTGGTGCCGAAGTCGATCTTCTGCGGCGTGGCCTCGGCGCTCAGGCCGACACGCCGGCTGAAGAACGGGATGACCTGATCGTCGCTGTCTCCGGCTCCCCTCCACTGTCCGCGCTGGCCCTCGTCGCTGGCGAAGTCGAGGAAGTTGGCGCCGTCGAGGAAGAAGTCGCGCTGCTCGGGGAAGAAGAGGGAATAGCGCGTCAGGTTCACCTGCCGCTGGTCGACTTCGGTCTGCGCGAAATCGGTGTTGACCGTGAACACCGTCCGCAAGAGCGGCGTCGGGTTGTAGAAGAGATCCACGCCCGCGCTCGCCTCGCCTCTCGTGTCCGGAGCGCCGCGTCCGGGCGAGGCCAGGGAGGTGAAGACGCCGTACGGCTTGATGTCGAGGCCGCTGCCTTGCGTGACGTTCCGGATGCCGGTGACGACCCCGGTGTTCGTCATGCGCCAGATCCCCTCGTTCCGGCGCCACCCCGACCAGATGCTGACCTCATTCTTCCGCTGGACCGTCCGCTGGAAGTTGATGCCCCAGGTGTCGCTGTTCGGGTTGAAGTTGAACGTACGGAAGGGGAACTCGATCTCGGGCGTCCAGCCGATCTCGTTCCGCCGCACGCGCGCGTTCCACACGCCGTCCCACGCGCGGTTCGCGTCGCTGGGGCTCTGGAGCGCGTCCTGCATCGCACCCAGGGGGTTCAGCTCGAAGTAGTAGCCGGTGCGCGCGTCCAGGAACGTGTCGATGATGATTTGGATCCGGTCGTCCGACCAGAGCCCCTCGTCTCGGCGTCGCTGGTACGCGATCCAGGCGTCTGGCTCGGAGTCGTAGCACGTGATGCCGAGGTAGAGCGCGTCGGCGTCGAAGGCGATCCGCACCTCGGTCTTCTCGGTCGCGGGACGGCCGTTATCGGGATCGACCTGGATGAAGTCCCCGCCCGGGACGGCGCGCGACCAGACCGGCTCGTCGAGCCGGCCGTCGAGGGCAATCGACTCTCCCTCGGTGAGGCGGGTCGCGACGATCGTCCGGCGGCCGCTGTTTTCAGGCGCGGCCTGCTGCGCCTGCCCCGCAAGCGCCGTGTCCAGGGGCGCACACAGGAGAGCGGCCAGCAGCAGGGCGCGCATGGCTCAATGGCTCGAGACTCTGAATAGAGGCCTTATCGGGTGCCGGATTCCCTCGCATCCCCGGGCCGGTAGGTCTTGCTGAACCCGTTCCGGGTGTTCGTCACAGTGTACGTGCCATCCGGCTCCGCCGCCAGCTTGAACCAGTACGCCGGTCCGTTGTGCGCCGGCGGGGGCGGTGTGCCCGGTCCGGGGGTCGGCGCCGTTATCGGCGCGATCGGCATCGCCGCCGGCTGATCGTCGGCAATGTTGGCGATGAACATCCCGGGCACGGTGTGCTCCTGACCGCTGAGGAGCGAGAAGTGGATCTGCCAGAGATCCTCCAGGCCCGGCGACGAGAAGATCGTCTGCATGACCTCGGGCTCGCCCCCCTTGCGGGTGCCGTTGTTCATGATGATGACGCGCGGGCGCAGCGCGTGGACGATGACCTCGGAGTTCGACGTCGCCTGTCCGTGGTGGACGCCGAGGATGACGTCGACCGTGCCGAGGCGGTTCGCCGGGCACATCAGCTCGAATTCCTTGTTCTTGGTCAGGTCGCCGAGGTGAATCGTCCTGAACCGGCCGAAGGTGATGTGCACGCCGACCGACATCGGGTCTTCCAGGTTGTTGGTGCCCGGCTTGAAGCGCGCGCAGTACGGGTTCGGCTGGCCGGCGCCGGGGAGCGGCTTCGCGATCACCTCGCCGTTGGAGGTGACCACCTGCACGTCGACGCCGGTGATCGGGAGGCGGGCGCCCGGCTTCGCCACCGTGTGCGTCGCCCTGGCGTACATCTCCTTGTAGGCCGCCTCGAGCTTCGCGCCCGAGCCCATCGGATCGATGTTCGGGCCGTGGTCGATGAAGTGCCGGATCGGGAAGCGCGGCAGCAGCTCCGGCAGCCCGCCGATGTGATCGGCGTGGTAGTGCGTGATGATCAGGTGATCGATCTGCGTAAGGCCGGCGTCCCTGGCGGCGGCGACGATGCGCTCGGCGTCGCGGCCGCTACTCGGGTTGCCGGTGTCGATGAGGAGCGACTCACCCGCGGGCGAGACGATGAGCGTGGCGTTGCCGCCCTCGACGTCGATGACGTAGATCTGGAGGGATTTCAAGGCGCGCGTCTGCGCGGCGGCGGGGGCCGCCACGATCGTCACGCCCAGGATAGCTGCAAAGACGAAAGATGCACGCATCATGCCAGGGAACTATAGCACCAGCCAAGGGGCGCCGCCCCTTTGATATCCCGGCGCCCCTCGGCTGGTGTGCCTGTCTCTCTTGGCGCGCTCCGCGCGCCTAGCCCGTTATGCGGTCGCGACAAACGGGTACGAAATTCGCGTTTCGGGCCGCATAACGGGCTGATTCTGTTGACACTGCCCGGATTCGAGAGTATTCGTACGCCGCTACGCGGGTGCGATGACCTGTCCACCTCTCGTCCGCCGCCTCATATCGGCCGTCCTGCTTGGCGGACTCGTCGCGATCACTGTGGCCTGTGGCGGCGCCTCACCCGACGCGTCCCAGAGCGCAGCCGCACTCCAAACGCCGTGGGGCGAACCGGATCTGCAGGGCATCTGGAATGGCGAGACGATCACGCCGCTCGAGCGGCCCGCCCGGTGGGCCGACAAGCCGGTCCTGAGCGCCGAGGAGGCGGTCGCCGTCGAGAAGTGGGTGGCGGCGCCGTTGGGACGCGACGATCGCTCCCAGCGCGGCACCGAGCGGGACGTCGCCGGGGCCTACAACGATCTGTGGAGCCCGTCGCGAACGGTCGGTCTCTCCGACCGTCGCACGGGGCTCATCGTGGACCCGGCGGATGGACGCGTCCCGGCGATGACGCCGGAGGCTCAGGCGCGCACGCGTGAGACGCGCGAGTACCTGCGTGCGCTCCTGGAGGGGACGGCGAGCGGCCCGCCCGGCTCGAAGGTCTCTCCTCGCCGCAACGAGCCGCCGCCGAGGTACAACGTCGACCGGATGAACCGGGCCAATGGGCCCGAGGACCGCTCGACAATGGAGCGCTGCTTCGGCATTCCGATGCCGGTGTTCGATCGCGGCGTCTACCGGATCGTCCAGTCACCGGGCCAGGTCGGCATCTCGGTCGACTACGGCCAGGGTCAGGGATTTCAGCGCACCTTTCCGGTGGACGGCTCGCCGCATCTGCCGTCGAGGATCCGCTTGCTGCATGGCGATTCGCGAGGCCGGTGGGAAGGCGAGACGCTGGTGGTCAGCGTCGCGAACTTCACGCCGAAGATGGAATTTCGCGACTCGCGCGAACACCTCCGCCTGACGGAGCGGTTCATGCGAATCTCGCCCGACCGGCTCGCCTATCGCGTCACCGTCGAGGACCCGACGACGTGGACGCGGCCGTGGACGTTCGAGATCGTCTTGAACCGGGAGCCGGACAGGATGAACCGGGTGTACGAGTCCACGTGTCACGAGGGCAATTACGGCCTGCTCGGCATGCTCGCGAACACGCGCGCCGCCGAAGCGCTGTATGCGAAAGGGCAAGGACCGGATCCGGCGACGCAGGACAACGCGACCGGCGGCGGTACGGCCGTCGACCAGCTCCTCGCGAACTTTCCCCGTTAAGCCTGCGGGCGATCGTACCCGAGCACCAGCGCACCCAAGCACCAAAGCACCGTAAGACGAGGGCACGCCGGGGTGGCGGAACTGGCAGACGCACGGGACTTAAAATCGGCCTGGAACCAATGGTCGATTTCGGGTGTTGACCGGAACTCTCGGTTGTTCAATCAGATCTGATCACGACGTTTGGGCCGTCTCTGACCGGGACGGCCCTTTTCGTGCGCAAAGTTTCAAGATTCTTTCAAGATCGATGGTCGTGAATTTCCGTGTGGCGGCCCGCGTGGCGGAGGTGTTCGCGTGGCAAACCGACTAGCGCGATGATCGGTGACCAATGTGCATCGAACTGGTTCTCGGCCTTGTGAACGCGCTTGCGTGGCCTCTGGTGGCGTTGATAGTTGCTATCGCCTATAGGCGTGTCCTGCGCGGGCTGATGCCAGGATCACGGATTAAGTTCTCGATCTCCGGCGTCGAATTTGAAACATCCATCCCGGAGCTGGAACGGTCGGTCGAAGAGAATCTGCATGGTCGCAAGCTGTCGGGGGATCAGTGGAATTGGCTCCGTCGTCTCCGGGATGACGGTCGAACCAAATATGACCACGCAAATTATGAAGCGCTTCGGCCGCTTCGGAACGCGGGGCTCATCCGCGAACACCCCGAGGGGACTCTCACGGCATGCGAAGAGATCGAGATTACTCACTTGGGTAGGTTGCTTGTGAACGCCCGGGATAAACGTGGCGCGGCGTAGGTAGCACGGGTCAGACCTTCCGGCCCAAGGCTCGGCCGACCTGCTCCACGGACGAGAATCGTGGCGGGAACTCCTCCCTCTGACCATGGAAGCCGTTCTATACTGGTCGTCCGAAAACTGACGCACGCTAGGCCGGGCACCGCGCGAACTCTGTTTCAACCCACAGGGGTGGGCCACATGAGAGCGTGGCTTTTCGCCGTCGTTGTTCTTGCGGTCATGACCCTGACGCCGTCGCTCCTCGCACAGGCGCCCCCGTCGCTTGCCGAGATCGCCGCGAAAGAGCAGGAGCGTCGTCAGCGGGTCGAGACACCGGGCAAGGTGTACACAAACGCCGATCTTGTCGACGCACCGGTGGCTCCGGCGCCTTCGGCATCGCCGGCTGCCGCAGTGAAGGCAGGTAGCAAAACCACAGCGGCCACTTCCGAACAACCCACGGACGACGATCCGATTCTCGACGTTGATAAGCAACTCCAAGTCCTCAGTAAACGTGCTGGGGGAGTTCTCGTGAAGCGAAACCGCTACATCAGTTTTTGCGCGGGTCAAGCCACGATTGTTCAACCCGCCACACCTCAGGGCACTCCGCTGGATGCAGTCGTAATCGGTGGAACCGACGCATTGGTTGCTCAAGGGCTGTTGTTGCCCCCGGGCACTGGACCGGGTTCGCTCCAGATCCCGAACGAAACGACACCGGAATGTCGAATCCTCAAGGACGAAATAGCGACAGAATCAGCATCGATCATTCACGAGATCACTCTTGTTGAGGACAGCGCACGCCGTAAGGGAATCCTGCCCGGAGTCGTGCGGGACCTATTGGCGAAGCACGGGCTCCAATCCGCGAGCGAGCTGCTCGCTGGCGGCTCCACGCCCCGGTAGCCATTTCCAGTGACCAGGGGGGAGCGCGGACGTGCTTGAAGTATTGGTCTTGGTGCTCCTCATGCTGGTGCTCTTCGCGGCGTTCCCGTCCCGTTCGTCCAGTGCTGGTGGTGCCCACGTAGATCGTCGCGACCTTGAGGACCCTCCGGTTAGAGATTACGACCTTGATGATGACGGAGACGCCGGCTAAAGGCGGCTAAAGGTCCTCCTTGTGAATCGACACGCTGCACGACGGCAGACCCCGGAAGAACGGGAACTAGAGAGAAAGCACGCCGAACTTGCCACACTGGAAAGCGAGCTGGCCGACCGTGAGCTGGAATTCGTCACGCTCCAAGCCGAATTACAAGTCTTTGAAGCCCGCTACCTTCGCACGGTGGGAAGGTTGTACGCCGAACTTGATGATCTCGAAGCGCAGATTGCCGAAGCTGAGGCTCGTCAACATCCTCGAGAGGACAGGCTCCGCGATCAAGCGGCACGGGCTCGTGCCACAGCCGAGGAATCGGCGTATGCCGTCAGCACCATCGTTGAAACGCCAGAAAACCGTTTCACGCCGAGCGATGATCTCAGGACACTGTATCGAGAAGTCGCGAGACAGATTCACCCTGACCTTGCAACAAATGAGACCGATCGCGCACGAGGAACTGCAGCGATGGCCGAAGCCAACAAAGCATATGCCGCGGGCGACGAGGCCAAGTTGAGAGCGATACTCGACGATTGGCACAGCAGCCCTGAAGCCGTCGAAGGTGAAGGTGTCGCCGCTGAACTCGTTCGCACGATTCGTAAGATCCATCAAGTTCAGCGGCGTTTGGCCGAGCTCGCAAACGCTCTCACGACGCTTCGGCATTCGGACCTGTATCGATTGAAGGAACGTGCAGATGCGGCTTCGGCCGTGGGCCAAGACTTGTTCTCAGAGATGGCCGATCAACTGAGCACCGAGATCTCGGCGCTCTGGAAGCGTCTCGACCTCATTCGAAAGGTAGCCGCGACATGACGGACGACAGTGATCGCGGATCGGACGCTAGTATCGCTCCATACGGCGTTTTCCCACTTGCTGCGAAATCCGGGAAACTACCCGGCCGAGGGCTAGAACTGCTCAACACCTCGGCGGCACGACTCATCTCGGCAATCGAACCGCTTGCGATGGTGATTGACATGGCGGGCTGTGGCGGCGCAGCTCAAGTTGCTCGTGTCAGAGCATACGCCCTCGCGCTTGCCCGCGTTGTGGGCCTTGCAGAACCCGAGATTCATGCGCTTGAGTTGGCGGCGCTGCTGCGAAACGTCGGAATATTGGCGGTACTGGAGCAGCGCGACCTCGACGCGAGCTGCCACACGGAACGCCTAACCGCAGAGGATTACACGCGAGTCCTCTATCTGATACACGCTCACCCACGGGTCGGCTCAGAAATCATTGCGCTGACTCCTCAGCTCGCACCTGCCGCACCGCTCGTCCTTCACCACCATGAACGTTGGGACAGCCGGGGCTATCCGGTGGGGCTGAAGGAAAACGGGATCCCGCTGGGTGCCCGCATTCTGGCGTTGGTGCAACACTATGACGCGCTTACGTCCGGATGGTGGGGCGACGTGATTCTGCCTGAGCCGGGTTCCAATGTGCCTGATTTCTTTGACGACCGAGAGGTCAGCAGCGAGGCGGCTATCGAGGCCTTACAGCAAGATGCTGGGAAGGCTTTTGACCCGGAACTGGTTGAACGGTTCACCAAGCTGGTTCGCACCGGCCCTCCAGTTCTCGTTCAGACAACCGTGGCAGACGAAATTAGCCGCCTCTGGGGGAAGGATCTTCACGAGTTTATTTTTGGGAAGGATGTTCACGAGTCGCTTTGGAGGAGAAGACCGCGAGGAGCAACAGCGACCGTCATTAGACGGCGTAGGGTGCTCATCGTGGATGACGAGGCGAGCACGCTGGACCAGCTGGCGAAGGCGCTCGCCGTGGAATACCAGGTGGACACGGCGGCTGACGCAACCACGGCGCTCAGCCAGATTCGCACCTCCGAATGCGATCTCCTGATTCTCGGTTTCCCGTATCGCGAAGTGGACGGTCTCTCCCTGATTCGGCAGGTACAACGCGCTCGGGCCGAGCTGCCGGTCGTCATCATCACCCGGTTTCTCACCAACGAGACGGCGGGCGCCATCGACGAGTCAACGAGCGCCATCGAGACGCTCAACCTCGGCGTCGCCGGGTATCTGAAGAAGCCTTTCAGAGTCCCTGAAGTGCTCGCGGCCGCAGCAAAGGCGCTTGGAACAGAAGCTACCGTAAAGGAGGCCTGGTCCCAATGTGACATGACTCCATTGACTCTTAGTATCGAGGGAGATGATGGCCGAGCCATTCCAATAGTGGCACGCAACACCACCATCCCCGCGCGAAAGAGCGAAATCTTCACCACCGTCACCGACAACCAGACCAGCCTGGAATTTCAGGTGGTCCAGGGAGAGCAGCCGCTTGCGCGCGACAACCGCACGATCGGACGCTTCCAGCTCGTCGGCATTCCGCCGGCACCGCGCGGCGTGCCGCAGATCGAGGTGACGTTCGACATCGACGCCAACGGCCTCGTCAATGTGTCTGCGAAGGACATGAGGACGGGCAAGGATCTGAAGATCACGATTACTGCATCGAGCGGCCTGAGCAAGGACGAAGTCGAGCAGATGCTCAAGGACGCCGAGGCGCACGCGGAGGAGAACAAGAAACTGCGCGACGAGAGCGAGACGGGGAACTGAGCCGGCCAGTCGGTGGATACCCCAGTTTCGACAGGCGAACCTACTCGCCGCATCTGCCGGCCGCTCGCAGAAGAGTGCCACCTGCGCACAGATTGCCGGCAAGTGGGGCTTCCTGAAGCCGCAGGCGTCGGTGACGATTCCAGTCACCCGCCCTTGAGGAACCGACGCGAACAGGGACCGTTCATCGGCCTTTACCAGACGTCACCTAGAGTCAACCGCTTAACTGGAGACGCACAGACTATAAGTGCCTGTAAATCAATGTGTTAGGGACACCTCTTCGCCTCGCTTTGAACGGCGAAAAGTCTACCTGGGTCCCTTTCGGGGCATATGACTTCGCATGAAGAGACCTCAACGTATTTAGATTCAATAACTTAGCGGCTCGTAGCCTCTCGAAGCACTCATCGGACCCAGCCAAACTCGTTCCCACTCGTGGCACTTCTCTTGAAGCCAGGCAGGCGTCTACCGCCCCACCGCTTGTTCGGCGGGGCGGCGCTCGGTTCGGTATCTCTCAAGCGATGAAGCGTGGACGACTATGGCCAGGTTCGGGGGAGCACACGTGTGGGAAGTGGATCGCTGGGAGGGTGTGACGGTAGCCGTCGCCATGCTGGTGCGGCTGCAAGTACGGATGCCCGGCAAGATCGACGTGGAGCGCCGGGTTCAAGAGATCGACGACAAGATCCTTGAAGTGTTCGGCGCTGACGAGACCGCGCCGGTCGGGATTGCGATCAGAGCTACCGAACGGAGCGGCAAGCAGATCGCGGCGAATCTGATTCTCGACGCGGCTGTGGACTGCCCGGCCCAGTTCGAGCGGTCGAAGGAGGAAAGACCACGCCGCACGATTGCAGATTTCGACACGCCGCGCGGCGGCATCACGAATTGAGGCGACAACCCTATGCGCAGACGCCTATCGAAACCTGTTGTGACCGACCGCTGGCAGCACCAGGAAGCGGCGGCCTGGGAACTCCTACATGCCGTTATGCACATTAACGGGCTGGCCGAGGTCACGATCGCAACGGGTATAATCAAATCAAGGCGGAGAAGAGCTACAACCTGCCCGACGCCGTCTCCGGCACGTTATACAGGCATTGGCAGACCAGCTCGGCACCTGAAGGATCATGAAGACCGTCGCCGCAACTGAAGCCCAAAAGCGTCTCGGCGCCATCTTGGATGACGCACAGCGAGAGCCTGTCGTGATCCGACGCCAGGACCGGGAGGTTGCCGTTGTCCTTTCGATGGCGGAGTACGAACGCCTGAGAACCGGCAACGTGCGCGCCTTTCTCGATCTGAGAAATGAGATTGCGGCCGAAGCCGCTGCGAGAGGACTCACCGACGAACGCCTCGCCGAGATCCTGAGCGGCGATGAACCGTGAGCGCGTCGTTCTCGACACCAACGTCCTGATCAGCGGAGCGCTTTCGACCACATCGACACCAGCCATCGCTCTGGAGAGGACGTTCAACGAGGGACAACTTCTGGCATCCACCGCCACGCTACGTGAGCTGCTGGAAAGACTGCTCTCCCCGAAACTCGATTCGTACCTCTCGCGCCTCCTCGAGGCGCACCGGTGGGACCGGGACCAGGGATCCGGGTTCTTGGGTGCTGTGGTGCTCAGGAGCGTGGCTTCCGGTTCATGGGTTCAGGAGGTTCAGGGCGACAGATGAGGGCACGCCGGGGTTGGCCGATTTCCGGTGTTGACCCGAACTCTCGGTCGTTCAATCAGATCTGATTCCGAACGTTTGGGCCGACTAGGACGGCCCTTTCGGTGCGCGCCAGACCTGGGCGGCCGTCCTCCGCGGCCGCGCACCGGGATCCGGTTGCTTTCAGATGCTAAGATTGCTTGGTAAGCACATGCCTGCAAAGCCGTTCCGGATTGTCGAGACTCCGCCCGATCCACCATCGGCAGACGAGCTCGCCCGGACTCACCATTTGTCTCGGCGAGAGAAGGCGACCATCACGAAGTTCGCCATCTCTGTGCGGTCGAGCAAAGGGACCGGAAAATCCGCGCGCGTGGCTCGCTTCGGGAGCAAGACGGCGGCGGCGCGCAAGAAGTAGTTGGCTGTTGCCAAGCGGCCCTCTGACGTTTTCCTCAATATCCCCTTCGCCGACTCTCACGAGTTTCTGTACATCTCTCTCATCGCGGGGCTCGTTGCGCTGCGCCTGAACCCTCGGTGTGTGCTGGAGATTCCTCCGCAGCAGTCGCGTCTTCAGCGGCTGTACCAGTTGATCGCCTCCTGCCCGTACTCGATTCACGACCTGTCATACGTCCGACTCTCACGTACAGGGCACCGGG